>DATEJD010000298.1:0-5932 GCA_035278325.1 Gemmatimonadales bacterium
CTCGAGCCAGCCGGCCAGCTGCTCCTCGGCGTAGTCGGTGCGGCGGAGGCGGAGATAGCCCCACGACGCCGTGGGGACCAGCGGCGCGCCGGCGCCTTCGCTCTCCTCTTCGTCCACCGCCACGAGCGCGATGTCGTGCGCCCGAAGCGCGTCGTAGACCTCGTCGGTGAACCAGGACGCGTGCCGGAATTCCATCGCGGCTCGCCAGGTGCGCGGCACCAGCGCGAGAAAGTCGTTGAGCCGCGCCAGGTCCTTCCGGAGCGAGGGCGGACACTGGAACAGCGTCGGCCCGAGGCGCTCGCCCAGCACGTTGACGGTGCGCAGGAAGTACTCGAGCGAGCCGTCCTCGTTGGCCAGACGGTTGATGTGGGTGATCCGGCGGGAGGCCTTGAGTACGAAGCGGAACCCGGCGGGCACCTGGTCCGCCCACTCCAGCAGCACTTTTTCCTTGGGGATGCGGTAGAACGAGTTGTTGATCTCGACGGTGGGCAGGCGCGCGGCGTAGTAGCGCAGCATCTCGTCCGCCGGCAGGTCGGCGGGGTAGAAGCTGCCCTTCCATTCCTTGTAGGACCAGCCGCTGGTCCCGACGTGGAGAAGCATGGCGGCCGCGCGCCTACCGGGCCCCGCTCGCCTTCTTCCTCGGACGCGCCGGCATCTCCTTGGCGGCCTTGGTGGCCACCGCTGGCGCCCGGGTCGGCCGCTGCTCCTCGGCCGCGGCGCCGCGCTTGGCCAGGCTCGCCTTCAGCGCGTCCATGAGGTCGATGATCTTGGTCTGCGGCGCCTCGCTCGGCTCCGCGGTGATCTCCTGGCCATCCACCTTCTGCTGAATCGCTTCCAGCACCCGCTCGCGGACCGTGTCGTGGTAGTTCTCGGGACGGAACTCGTCCACCGCCGACTGCTCGATGAGCTGTCGGGCGAGCGCGAGCTCGGTGTCCTTGACCGCCGCCTCCGGCCGCGGCACGTCGTCCGCGCTCTTGAGCTCGGCGTGATAGTGGAGCTGCTCCATGACCAGCAGGTCGCCCATGGGGCGGACCAGCACGAGGTACTGCTTGCCGCGCGCCGAGTATTGACCCAGCGCCGCGCGGCCGGTCACCTCGAGCGCCTTGGTGAGCAGGCCATAGGCCCGCTCGCCGCCCTTGTCCGGACCGAGGTAGTACACCTTCTCGAGGTAGATGCGGTCGATGGCCGCCAGCGGCACGAACTCGGCGATATCGATGGCGTTGGTCGCCTTTTCGTCCAGGGCCTTGATCTCCTCGGGGGTGAATCGCACGTACTGCCCCTTGGAAAACTCGTAGCCCTTCCCGATCTCGTCCTTCTCGACGACCGTGCCTTCCTTCGAGCAGATGTACTGCTGCTTGAGCCGCGAGCCGCAGGTGGTGTGCAGCATGTTGAAGCTGATGCTGGCGGACGACTCGCTGGAGGAGAACAGGTTGACCGGGACGGAGACCAGCCCGAAGGAGATCGTCGCGGACCCGATGGATCTGGCGGCCATAGATGATAGTCGTAGGGTTGGTTTGGGGGCTTGATATACCGGCAGAATCGGGCCACCGCAAGGCAACGGTGCATGGTGGAGAGTGCAGAATTCTGCAGTGAGCCATAGCCTCAACGCCTTCTTGTGCTTACACCTCGACAATCGACTTCGATAACGCCTGATTTCGGCCTCCGACGCGTCACATTTGAGTCTCGGCCCCGTTCGCTTCGCCGGAGACAGTGCAAGAAGCAGCACTCGCCCTCACCCGAGCCGCCCCGCTGCCCGTAGATTCCAGCCCCATGCCCCGACCGCCCGCTCAGGATCACCTCGCCGCCTACCGCGCCAAGCGCACGCTCGAACGCACGCCCGAGCCGGCCGGCGCGGTCCGGCAGGAGTCCGGCCGCCTGTTCGTGGTCCACATGCATGCCGCGACCCGCCTCCACTGGGACCTGCGGCTCGAGATGGAAGGCGTGCTCCGCTCCTGGGCCGTGCCCAAAGGCCCGTCGTACGACACCGCCGAGAAGCGTCTCGCGGTGCACGTCGAGGACCATCCGATCGAGTATGGCGACTTCGAGGGAATGATTCCGGAAGGCAACTACGGCGCCGGCGCGGTCATCGTGTGGGACCGGGGCGAGTGGGTCCCGCACGGTGACCCGCTCGAGGGATTGGAGAAAGGCAAGCTCCTGTTCGAGCTCAAGGGCTACAAGCTGCGCGGCATGTGGACCCTGGTGAAGATCAAGAAGGCCCAGAAGGAATGGCTCCTCATCAAGGAGCGCGACGGCTGGGCGTCCGCCGAGCGGGTGCCGCCCAACGAGTCGGTGCTCTCCGGGCTCACCGTGGGGGACCTGGAGGCCGGGCGCGATCGCGGCGAAGCGATTCGTGCCGAGCTGATCCGTCTCAAAGCGCCGCGCCGCGTGGTCGAGGCCAGGTCCACCCAGCCGATGCTCGCCGAGACCGCCGAGCAGGCGTTCTCCCGTCCGGGCTGGCTGTTCGAGCCCAAGCTCGACGGCTACCGGGTGCTCGCCTCGCGCCACAAGGGCGAAGCGCGGCTCTACACCAGGAACGGCAACGAGTGCGGCGAAGCCTTCCCCGAGGTGATGCGCGCGGTGGGCGCGCTGCCGTTCGACCGGCTGGTGCTCGACGGCGAGGTGGTGGCGCTCGATGAGCGCGGCATCCCCAGTTTCCAGCGCCTGCAGGGGCGGGCCCGGCTCCGGCGGCCGATCGACATCCGCCACGCGACGGTCGAGACGCCGGTGACCTACTACGCGTTCGACCTGCTGGGGTTCGAGGACTTCGACCTCCGCGCGCTCCCGCTCACCACCCGGAAGGAGCTGCTGCAGCGGGTGCTCCCGCCGCTCGGCGCCCTGCGCTATCTCGAGCACGTGGAGGAGGACGGTGAGGCGCTCTACCGCGAGGCGGAGCGGCTCGGACTCGAGGGGGTCGTGGCCAAGAAGAGTTCCTCGCCATACAAGGCGGGGCGGAGCGCGGTGTGGCTCAAGGTCCGCTCGCGACTGACCGGCGACTTCGTCGTGGTTGGCTTTACCGCGCCCAAGGGTTCCCGCGGCGGTTTCGGCGCGCTCCACCTGGCGGAATACGTCGAAGAGGCGCTCACCTATACCGGCCGGGTCGGCACCGGATTCACCGAAAAGCAGCTTGCCGAGGTGGCCCGCACGCTCGAGTCGAGTCGCCGGCCGGACCCGCCGTCCGTGGGACCGGTGCCGAAAGAGCGGGGCACGACGTGGGTAGAGCCCGTGCTGGTCTGCGAGGTCGAGTACACCGAGTGGACCGAGGAGGGACTGCTCCGGCAGCCGGTGTTTCTGCGGTTCCGGGACGACAAGCGGCCGGAGGAGTGCCGGAGGGAACAGCGGCGGACGGACGGTCGGGCGGTCGGACGGTCGGACGAGCGGTCGGACGGTCGGTCGAGGGCTCGAACCCTCGATACGGGAGAAGAGCGCGGCGGAGGGCCGAGGCGCGCCCGCGAGGACGGCGAGCTCCCCTTCGAGCTCACCAACCTCAAGAAGGTCTTCTGGCCCGACGACGGCTACACCAAGGGCGATCTGGTCGCCTACTACCAGGCGATCGCGCCGTGGCTGCTGCCCTACCTTCGGAACCGACCGCTCGTGATGACGCGATTCCCCGACGGGATCGCAGGCAAGTCGTTCTTCCAGAAGGACGCGCCGGGGTTCACGCCGGACTGGATCCGCACCGAGCGCATGTGGAGCGAGGATACCCAGCGCGAGATCGACTACTTCGTGTGCGACGACCTGGCCTCGCTGCTCTACGTCATCAATCTGGGCTCCATACCACTCCACCTGTGGGCCAGCCGCGTGCCGAACCTCGAGCGGCCCGACTGGTGCGTGCTCGACCTCGACCCCAAGGGCGCGCCGTTCAGCCAGGTCGTGGAGGTGGCGCTCTCGGCTCGCGAGCTGTGCGAGCGGATCGAGCTGCCGCTGTTCGTGAAGACCAGCGGGTCGTCGGGGCTTCACCTGCTGGTGCCGCTGGGCCGTCAGTGCACTCACGAGCAGTCGCGCTCACTCGGCGAGCTGCTCGCGCGGTGCCTGGTGGGCCGGCTGCCCGAGATCGCGACGATCACGCGGCAGGTCTCCAAGCGCGACGGCCGGGTCTACATCGACTATCTGCAGAACGGGTCGGGCAAGCTGCTGGTCTCGCCCTTCTGCGTGCGCCCGCTCTCGGGGGCGCCGGTCTCGACGCCGCTCCGGTGGCGCGAAGTGAACGGCAAGCTCGACCTCCGCGCCCACACGATGAAGACGGTGCCCGAGCGGATGAAGAAGCTCAAGGCCGATCCGCTGCTCGAGGTCATCGACCTGGTGCCCGATCTGGGCGATGCGCTCGGTCGGCTCCAGGCGGAGCTCGCGGGATGAATCTCGATATCGTCGTCGGTGAGCGCATCGGACCGGTGTCGGGCCTGCTCACGCTGCCCGACGAGGCGCGGGTGCTGTACGTGCTGGCTCATGGGGCGGGCGCTGGCATGCGGCATCGCTTCATGGAGGCGATCGCGGCCGCCCTCGCCGCGCGGGGGATCGCCAGTCTGCGCTACCAGTTTCCCTACACCGAGGCCGGCGCCCGGCGTCCGGATCCGCCGGCGGTGCTCGAGGCGACCGTCCGCGCGGCCGTGTCGGCGGCCGCCGAGGCGGCGCCGGGGCTGCCCCTCATCGCCGGGGGCAAGTCCATGGGTGGGCGGATGACGTCGGGTGCGGCGGCGCGGCGTCCCCTCCCGGGTGTCGCCGGGCTGGTCTTCCTCGGATTCCCGCTCCACCGACCCAAGCAGCCGAGCGAGGATCGCGCCGCGCATCTGAGCCAGGTCACGGTGCCCATGCTGTTCCTCCAGGGCACTCGCGACGAGCTGGCGGATCTCGGACTGATCACGGGAGTGTGCGCGCGCCTGGGCTCGCTGGCGACGCTTCACGTGGTGGAAGGCGCGGACCACGGCTTCGAGGTGCTCAAGCGGTCGGGGCGGACCGACGCGGAGGTGCTGGAGGAGCTGGCCGATACCGTGGTGACGTGGTGCCGCGAGCGCGGCATCGGAAGCTGGTAGCGCTACCCCCAGGCGGGCCGCGCCACGAGGATGCCGGTCGAGCGGCGAATGGCGGCGACGTATTCGGGGAGAGTGGTGCGGGTGATCTCGACCACGCCGCCCGAGAGCGGCGCGTGAAGCACCCGAAGCACGCCGTCGGCGCCGCGGTAGGCGAACGCGGCGTGGGTCACGTCGAGGCCCGGGATCTCGGTCGCAAAGGCGAGCACGTCGCCGCTCTCGATCCGGTCCACCACCTGCGGAATCCGTTTGGTGGGCACGACGAACCGCGAGCGGGCATCGAGCCCTCGCTCGATGCGTCCAATCTCCGCGAAGGTGGCGTCGTCTCCAAGGGCCGGGTAGCTGGCGCGATGCTCCGTCATGAAGCGGAGCGACCGGACGTCGGCCACGCCCCCCAGCTCCTTGCCGAGATCGCGCACCAGGCCGCGGGCGGCGCCATCACTGATCCACTCGCTAAAATAATGCAGGCGTGAGGTGTACCCCCGGCGCACGCCTCCGCGGTAGCGCATCCGCTCGATCTCGCGGCCGAAGCCGGCCCAGGTCGCGCGGCCGTCAGTGCCCGCCACGCGCGCGACCGCCAGGCACGATTCGACCAGTGTCACGCAATCGAATCGGGTGAGCGAGGCCGTGAGCGGCTCCCGCGCGGGGCTCCCGCCCGCCCTGAGGTAGGCCTCGAGGGTCCCTGGCCGATAGGGCGTGCCTTCGGCCCTTTCTCCCACGCCGATGGCCGCGCGGCCGATCGGACGATCGCGCCGCGCGAGTCCTGCCGCCCGCAGGGCCGCGGTCCACGCCTCGAGCCGCGCCTCGTCCGGCGTCGGGTGACCCGCCGTGAGCCGCGCCTCCGGCATCGCGCGCAGCCAGGCCGCGAGCGGAGCCGGGAAGATCAGGGCCGCGAATCCGGCGGCGGC
>DATEJD010000299.1:0-22490 GCA_035278325.1 Gemmatimonadales bacterium
GGCCTCGCGCCACGCGGCGCGGCGACAGGCGGCGCGGCCGCGCTCGAGCTGGGGAGACGGGTCGAGCTGGCGGGCGGGCTCGGGCGGAGGTGTCGGGGCGCCCGGTGTCGCAGCCTCGGGGCCGACAAGGGTGCGGAGCGCGAGTCCCAGCTCGTCGGCCGAGCCCCATCGATCGACCGCGTCCTTCCGCAGGCAGCGCGTGATCGCGTACGCCAGCATGGCGGGCAGGTCGGCGCGCCGGCGCTCGATCGGCTCGGGCTCGCGGGTGGCGTGCGCGATCAGGATCGCGGCAGCTGGAAGGCCCGTGAACGGCGGCTCGCCCGCCAGGAGCTCGTAGCCCAGGATGCCGAGCGCGTACAGGTCCGCCCGATGATCGGCCATCGCATCCCCCGTCGCCTGCTCGGGGGCCATGTAGGCGGGCGTGCCCATGACGAATTCCTCGCCGGTGAGCTGGGTATTCGCGGCCCGCTCGAGCGGCCTGGCGATGCCGAAATCGGAGAGGAACAAGCCGTCCTCGCCGAGGAGCACGTTCTCCGGCTTGAGATCGCGGTGCATGACTCCGCGGCGATGGGCGTACGCCAGGGCGCGGGCCAGGACCTGGAGCGTGGCGATCGCGTCGTCGACCGGGAGCGGTCCCTGCCGCCGGAGCCGCTGGCGGAGGGTCTCACCCTCGACGTACGGCATGGTGAACCAGAGCACACCGTCATCGGCGCCGGAATCGTAGACCGGCAGGATGTGGGGATGATGCAGCTGCGCCGCGATCCGGATTTCGCGCTGGAAGCGCTGCGGGTCCACCGTGGTGGCGGACTCGCCGTCCAGTACCTTGATTGCGACCTGACGATCGTGCTTGACGTCATGCGCCAGATGCACCACCGCCATTCCGCCCCGGCCGATCTCCCGGCCGACGATGTAGCGATCGGCAATCGCCGATCGGAGGCGGTCGGTGCGACTCGGCGCGATCTGGGTCAACCTATTCCTCCCTCGAGCCGGCGTCACTTCGCGGGAAGCGTTTCGGGCATTCGCGCGAGGACCAGCAGACCCGAGCCACAGGTGAGCAGCGCCACCCCGGCGATGGACCAGGCCAGGCCGAACCGATCGGCCAGCGCGCCGGCGAGGAGGGCGCCGACGGCATACCCGGCGTCCCGCCAGAAACGATACGCGCCGACGGCCGAGCCGCGCGAGCGGGGCGGCGCCACATCCCCGACGGCGGCCAGCAGGGTGGGATACACCATTGCCGTGCCGATGCCGAGGAACGCGGTGGCGCCGAGCCAGGGCCAGAAGCCACGCAGCCAGGCGATCGCGGCGAGCGCTGCGCCCTGGAGCAGCATGCCACCGGCGATCAGCGGCTTCCGCCCGACGCGGTCCGACAAGGGCCCGGTCCAGAGCTGGATCACGCCCCAGACAGCGGGATAGCTGAACGCGAGGATGCCGATCCGGCTGAGATCCAGGCCGCCCGCCACGAAGAAGAGCGGAAAGAGGCCCCACGCGACGCCGTCATTGAGGTTGTTGACCAGCCCGGCCTGGCTCGCCGCGCCGAGCGCGGGATCGCGCCAGCTCGCGGCGAAGGCCTCGCGCACCGAAGGGTGCTCGAGCCGAGCCGCGCGCGAAGTCGGAGCGGTGAGCCGGGCCTCGGTGGCGGCGTGCTCCCAGGTGTCCCGCACGAACAGCAGCGACAGGACGAGCCCCGCCACGGCGCACGCGATGCCGAGGTAGAAGGGCGCGGGCCTGAGTCCGTAGGCTTGCGCGATGTACCCGGTGGCCAGCGCCGCGACCGCCGCCGCAAGATAGCCGGCGAACTCGTTCAGCCCCATCGCCAGGCCACGGCGCTCTGGTCCCACCAGGTCGATCTTCATGATCACCGTCATGGACCAGGCGAGGCCCTGGCTCATGCCGAGCAACGCGTTGGCCCCCACGATCCACGACCAGTCGGGCGCCCAGATGACCAGGAAGGGAACGGGGAGACCGATGAGCCAGCCGGCCAGGAGAACCCGTCGGCGCCCGTATCGGTCGCTCAGCCGTCCGGCGAAGAAGTTGGTGGCGGCCTTGACCAGCCCGAAGCTGGCGAGGAACGACAGCACGGCGCTCGTGCTCGCGATGCCGAACTCCGCCTGGGCCAGGAGGGGCAGCACCGCGCGCTCGAGGCCCACCATGGCGCCGACGAACGCATTGATCAAGACCAGCAGCGCGAATTGGCCTCGATTGGCGCCTAAGCCAAGGCGCACGCGGGCGGCGGATGCTCCGACCATGCCGTCAGGCGTTCGGATATGATCTGGCGATGACCGGTTCGGCATGGAGATATTGGCGGAAAATCACGAGGCGCGCTCCTCGTGGTCCACCGGGTAGCCCCGGGCGCGCCACGCGGGCACGCTCTCGACGAAGCGCCGCGCCCGATAGCCGCGCCGCCGGAGCAGCTCGACCGCGGTCGAGGCCATCACGCAGTACGGGCCGCGGCAGTAGGCGACGATTTCCTTGCGCTTGGCGAGCTCCCTGGCGCGCGCCGGCAGCTCGGTCACCGGGATGGACAGGGCCCCGGGGATGTGGCCGGCGGCGAACTCGTCGGCGGGCCGGACGTCGATGAGTGTCACGTCGCCCGCCGCCAGCCGGCGGCGAAGCTCGGGTGTGGGGATCGGCTCCAGGGTATCGCGCCGGTCGAGATACGAATCGACCACCTCGCGCACTTCGCCGTAGCGCTGCCGGCCCAGCGCCTGGAAGGCGACTAGAAACCCGCTCACGTCCTCGTCGGCCAGGCGGTACCAGATGCGTTGCCCCTCGCGCCGGGTCTCGACCAGGCGCGCCTGGCGCAGGACGCGCAGGTGGGCACTGGTATTCTTGAGCGGCGTGGCCGATTGCTCGGCGAGCTGCTCGACCGACTTCTCGCCCTGCGCGAGCAGATCGAGCAGCTCGAGACGCTTGGGCGCCGAGAGCGCGTGCCCCAGGCGGGCGAACTGGGTGTACAGGCTGTCCTTGAACTCGCGATACTGCATGGGGCTTCCCCGATAGTCTAGTGGCCGTTAGAATATTAGAATGCGCGGCGACCGTCAAGGGAGCCGCCAGCGCTCGTGACGGGTGATCACGGCGCCGGTCCAAGCGGAGTCCTCCATGACGAGCTGCCACTGCGAAGCGACCGACCGGCACTTCACGATCCCGCGAGCCCGCGGCGAGCTCGCCACCTACCGCCGCCGTGGACCTACCGGGACCGCGAGACTGATGCTCCAGTGTCTGGCCGACCTGGGCCCGCCGCCGACGAGCCTGCTCGACGTCGGAGCGGGGATCGGCGTGCTTCACCACGTGCTGCTCGACTGGGGCGTCCGGCAAGCGGTGCATCTCGATGCCTCGAGCGCATACGTCGAGGTGGCAAGCGAGGAGTCTGCCCGCCGCGGTCACGGAGGACGCGTGACCTTTCAGCATGGGGATCTCGTCGCGCTGAAGGACGCCCTTCTCCCGGCGGACCTGGTGACGCTGGACCGGGTGGTGTGCTGCTATCCCGAGCTCGAGGCCCTGATCCAGGCCTCGACGGGCAAGGCGGTCCGCTATTTCGCTCTGAGCTATCCGCACGACCGCTGGTACCTGCGGGCTTATACCTGGTGGGAGAACCGCTGGCGCCGGCGGGGCGGGAATCCGTTCCGGACCTTCGTGCATCCCGTGTCCCGCATCCGCGCCTTGCTCGAGGAGGCCGGGTTCACGGTGGTGTGCGCGCGCCGGACGCCGGTCTGGGAGGTCCTCGTCGCCGCCCGCAACGGAGCGACTCGCCTCTCCGCCTGACGGTGGCGAGGCACACGGACGTAGTTGGGCGTCCTTGACCAATCAAGAATTATTGATACATTGGTGCCATGGCTTCCCGCACTGCCCCCGACCTCGCCCGCGCTGCGGAGCTGTTCCACGCTCTGTCCGACCCTACCAGGCTCTCGATCATCCAGCGCCTGCGCGCCGGTGAGCGCTGCGTCTGCGAGCTGACCGACGCGCTCGACGCCGCCCAGTCGAGGCTGTCGTTCCATCTCAGGGTGCTCAGGGAAGCGGGGCTGGTGACCGACCGGCGGGAAGGTCGGTGGATGTACTACACCCTGAACCCCGACGCGCTGGCCGAGGTGGGCGAGCTGGCCGAAGTCCTGGCATCCGCTCCGACCGCAGCCGAGCGCCGGAGCGGCTGCTGTTGAGTACCCGTCTTTGTGGCAAACACATCAACCTTTTTTGATGGAGACCGGGTGAGTACCGACGACATCAAGAACACGGTGCGAGAGCGCTACGGCCAGGCGGCGCTCCGCGTAGCGGCGGGCTCGAAGACGAGCTGCTGCGGCGGCGGGTCGTGCAGCGCCTCGGCGGACGACCCGATTACCTCCAACCTCTACACCGATGCCGAGACGGCGACGTTGCCCGCGGAGGCGGTGTTGGCCTCCCTGGGCTGCGGCAATCCGACCGCCTTGGCCGAGCTGCACGAGGGCGAAGTGGTGCTCGATCTGGGCTCCGGCGGCGGCATCGACGTGCTCCTGTCCGCCCGGCGTGTCGGCTCGACCGGTAAGGCGTATGGCCTGGACATGACCGACGAGATGCTCGCGCTCGCGCGCGAGAACCAGCGCAAGGCCGGGGTCGAGAACGTCGAGTTTCTCAAGGGCGAGATCGAAGCGGTCCCGCTGCCCGACGCCTCGGTGGACGTCATCATCTCCAACTGCGTCATCAATCTCTCCGGCGACAAGCGGAAGGTCATCGCCGAAGCCTTCCGGGTGCTCAAGCCCGGCGGACGATTCGCCGTGTCGGACGTCGTGATCCGAGGCGACGTTCCCGCCCAGGTTCGCGCCAGCATGGAGCTGTGGGTCGGCTGCGTGGCCGGCGCCCTGACCGAGCAGGAGTTCCATGCGCTCCTGTGGGAGGCCGGCTTCGAGAAGGTCGACATCGAGCCGACCCGAGTCTACGAATTCGAGGACGCCAAGTCGTTCCTCACCGGGGCCGGACTGGACACCGAGGTCCTCGCCCGCGAGGTAGGCGGACGGGTCATGGGGGCGTTCATCCGCGCGAGGAAGCCGGTGGAACCCGCTCTTGCTGAAGGCGCTCCGGCATCGGCGCTGGTCATGCGCAGGGCGTTGTAATCGGGTCTCGAGGAAGCCGAACGCGCCGCGGGGAGCCATGCAAGACGAGCCAAGGGTATTCCGGGTGCTGTTCCTCTGTACCGGCAATAGCGCGCGAAGCCAGATTGCGGAAACGATCCTCAATCGCAAGGCGCGCGGCAGATTCGTGGCGGAAAGCGCCGGGTCTCATCCCGCTGCTCAGGTGAATCCGCTGGCCGTCGAAGCGCTGGAGCGGCACGGCTACGTCTGGACCGGAAGACGTCCGCGCGGCTTGGAAGGCCTGGCTCACCGGGATTGGGACTTCGTGGTCACGGTCTGCGACCGTGCCAGGGAGGCCTGTCCCTTCTTTCCAGGGCAGCCGGTCATGGCCCACTGGGGCCTGCCCGACCCGGCGGTGGTGGAGGGAACGGCTGAGGAGAAGGGCCGGGCCTTCGACGACGCGCTGCGGACGATCAGTCGCCGTCTCGACCTGTTCCTGGCACTGCCTATCGACAAGCTCTCGCGCCTCGCGCTGGAGAGTCGCCTCAACGACATTGGCCGGATGGGGACCGCCGAGTCGACGCCTGAGGCCTCCTGACTGACGCACGCCCGCAGCTCCGGTCTTCGTCCCCGCCCTCCTGTCGCCTTCACACCTACTGATGCCGAAAGGAGCTCGCTTCAGCCGTTTCCCCCCGCACCGATGGAACTAAACCCGCGCCGCCGGCGTTGTCGCGAGTGAACGGCCGTACAAGGGGGGTGACGCCCGCGGCTTCAGGTGAAAGGCAGAGGACGTGACCTGTGATGAGCTCCTGGCCCGGCTGGACGACTTCGTAGACCGGAATCTTTCACCCAAGGAGCTGGACGAGGCGGAGCGGCATCTGGAAGTCTGCGTGACCTGCCTCGAGAAGGTGCGGTTCGAGCGCGCCCTGCTCGATGGCATCCGCAAGCGGCTCAGGCGGATCGCGCTGCCTCCCGATCTCCTCACCCTGATCCGGCTCCGTCTCTGCCTGGCTTGCGGGGACTGATTCCCGGCGGCAGCGTGGGATCCGATCGGTCGCGCCATCTTGTCCCGCGATGGATCGGTCGACGATGGACGGGCCGATGCCCTGAGGAGGTATGACGTGGCGGGAGCCGAACGAGAACGGCTGGCGCAGGATGCGCGGCGTGAGCTGAACTGGAAGCGATGGGGCCCCTACCTCTCCGAGCGACAGTGGGGCACCGTCCGCGAGGACTACTCCGCGGGCGGCGACGTCTGGAACTATTTCCCCCACGATCACGCGCGCAGCCGAGCCTACCGCTGGGGCGAGGACGGACTGCTCGGCATCTGCGACCGGCAGGCGCGGCTCTGCTTCGCGCTCGCGCTCTGGAACGGGCGAGATCCCATCCTCAAGGAGCGGCTGTTCGGTCTGACCGGGCCGGAAGGCAACCACGGGGAGGACGTCAAGGAGGCGTACTTCTACCTGGACTCCACGCCGACGCATTCCTACCTCAAAGCGCTCTACAAGTACCCGCAGACCGAGTTCCCCTACGACCGCCTGGTGCGCGAGAACCGCCAGCGCGGCAAGCACGATCCCGAATTCGAGCTGGCCGACAGCGGCGTGTTCGATCAGGGCCGCTACTTCGACGTCACGGCCGAATACGCCAAGGCCTCGCCCGAGGACATCGCGATACGCGTCACCATCGCCAACCGCGGCGATCAGGACGCCACCCTGCACCTCCTGCCGACGCTCTGGTTCCGGAATACCTGGAGCTGGGGGCGCGAGGGCGAAGGGTACACGGCGCGACCCGAGCTGCGACGCGCCGGTCCGAACCGCATCCAGGCGGAGCACTCGGCCCTCGGCCTGTTCGAGCTTCATGTTGAGCCGGGGGAAGAGCAGCCGGCACTGCTTTTCACCGAGAACGAGACCAACTTCGCTCGCCTGTACGGCAGCCCCAACGCGCAGCCGTACGTGAAGGACGCGATCCACCGCGCGGTGGTCGACGGCGAGGCCAGCGCGGTCAATCCCGCGGGCACCGGCACCAAAGCGGCCGTTCACTTCGTTCTGCGGGTCCCGGCCGGCGGGGAGCGGGTGGTCCGCCTGCGGCTCCGAGCCGCCGGACCGAGCTCACGGCCGTTCGGTCCCGGGTTCGAGCAGCTCTTCGAGCGCCGCATCCGCGAGGCCGATGAGTTCTACGGCGAGCGGCTGCCCCAGGAAGCCACGGCGGACGAGCGCCGGGTGCTCCGGCAGGGGTATGCCGGGCTGCTGTGGAGCAAGCAGTTCTACCACTATGTGGTCGACCACTGGGCGAAGGGCGACCCGGCCCATCCGATGCCGCCCGACGCCAGGCGCGACGGGCGCAACAGCGGCTGGCCGCACGTGTTCAGCCGGGACGTGATCTCGATGCCCGACAAGTGGGAGTACCCCTGGTTCGCGGCCTGGGACCTGGCCTTCCACATGATCCCGTTCGCCGAGATCGACCCGCACTTCGCGAAGGAGCAGCTGCTGCTCCTGCTGCGCGAGTGGTACATGCATCCCAACGGGCAGATCCCGGCCTACGAATTCGCCTTCGGGGACGTGAACCCTCCTGTGCACGCGTGGGCCTGCTGGCGGGTCTACAAGATGACCGGCCCCAAGGGCCGGCGCGACCGGCTGTTCCTCGAGCGCGCGTTCCACAAGTTGCTGCTCAACTTCACCTGGTGGGTCAACCGCAAGGATCCCGACGGCCGGAACCTGTTCGCGGGCGGCTTCCTCGGGCTCGACAACATCGGCGTGTTCGATCGGTCGCAGCAGCTCCCGACCGGCGGCCATCTCGAGCAGGCCGACGGCACCGCCTGGATGGCCTTCTACTGCAGCACCATGCTCGCCATGGCGCTGGAGCTCGCCAGCGAGGACCCGGCCTACGAGGACGTGGCCTCGAAGTTCTTCGAGCACTACATCGCGATCGCGGACGCCATGAACAGCCTGGGCGGGACCGGACTCTGGTCGGAAGAGGATGGCCTCTACTACGACCAGCTCCACGCCGACGGCATGCACACGCCGCTCCGGATCCGCTCGCTGGTCGGGATCATTCCCCTCATCGCGGTCGAGGTGCTCGACGAGGCGAAGTTCGCTCGGCTGGAGGGCTTCAAGAAGCGCATGGCGTGGTTCCTGGAGAACCGGCCGGATCTTGCCCGCCAGATCGCCTGCATGCATCCCCGAGCCTCGGGCTCGGGTGTGCAGCGGCTGCTCGCGATACCTTCACGAGAGCGCCTGGAGCGGGTCCTGCGCGTCCTGCTGGACGAGCGGGAGTTCCTCTCGCCGCACGGGATCCGCTCGGTATCGCGGGTCCACGCCGAGCATCCGTACGAGCTCGAGGTGCAGGGCACGGTGCACCGGGTGACCTACGATCCGGGGGAGTCCACCAGCGGCGTGTTCGGCGGCAACTCCAACTGGCGCGGGCCGGTGTGGTTCCCACTCAACTATCTCATCCTGGAGGCGCTGGAGCGCTTCCATCATTTCTACGGAGACGAGCTCCGGGTCGAATGCCCCGTGGGCTCGGGACGCCTCCGGAGCCTGAAGCAGGTCGCCCAGGAGCTGGCGGAGCGACTCTCGACCATCTTCCTCGCCGACGGCGCCGGCCGCCGGCCGTGTCACGGCGCGGACGAGCGCTTCGCGCGGGACCCGCACTGGAAGGACCTGGTGCTCTTCCACGAGTACTTCCACGGTGACACCGGCCGCGGCGTGGGCGCGAGTCACCAGACGGGCTGGACCGCGCTGGCGCTCCGCTGCATCACGGACACGGCTCGGCGGCGCACCGAAGGTGCCGGCACCCACGATGGCGCCGTGTCTCGACCGGATCACCTGGTTGCCGCATCATGAGCGCGCCCCCGCCGATCGACGAGCGCACCGAATGGCTCGAGGCTGACGGACTGGGCGGCTTCGCGTCCGGTACGACCGCCGGCCCGCGCACCCGCCGGTACCATGCGCTCCTTCTGGCCGCGCGCACGCCGCCGACCGGTCGGATGGTGCTGGTCAACGGGCTGGATGCGTGGGTGAACGGTGGCGAAGGCGATGCATCGGATAGCGAGCCCGAGTACCTGAGCCGCCAGCGCTACACGCCCGGTGTCCTTGCCCCGGAACGTCCAGCCGAGATCGCGTCGTTACGCTCCGAGCCGTGGCCCGGCTGGACCTTCCGGCTTCGGAATGGCGCGCGAATCGAGCAGGAGCTCTTCGTCGTCCGGGGCATGCCGCTGGTGGCGGTCCGCTGGCGTCTCCTGGACCCGCCGGGCCCCCTCACCCTCTCGGTGCGGCCGTTTCTCTCGGGCCGGGACTACCACGCCCTGCACCACGCCAACCCCGCCTTTCAGTTCACCCACGTGGCGGACGGCGAGCGACTCTGGTGGACCCCATACGACGGTGTGCCGAGCGTGGGCGTCCTGCACAACGGCGAATACGAGCCTGCGCCGGAGTGGTATCGGGGGTTCCTGTACAGCGAGGAGCGTGTGCGCGGCCTCGACTGCGAGGAGGACCTGGCGAGCCCCGGTGTCTTCCGGTGGCGCCTGGACCGGGGCGAGGCCGTGCTCATCCTCGCGACGGCCGACGCCCTCCCTTCCCGTGGCTCCGCGGCACCGACCTTCAACCGATTCCGGCTCGATGAGGAAGCTCGCCGGCGCCGGCGTGGGGACACGCTCCGCCGCTCGGCCGACGCCTACCTGGTGCAGCGGGGTCCGGGGCGGACGATCGTGGCCGGCTATCCCTGGTTCACCGACTGGGGGCGCGACACGTTCATCGCGATGCGCGGGCTGGTCATCGCCACCGGTCGGCTGCTCGAGGCGCGCTCGATCCTGCTGGAATGGGCCGGCGCGGTGTCGGAGGGCATGCTGCCCAACCGGTTCGCGGATCGCGGCGACGCACCCGAGTTCAACTCGGTCGACGCGTCGCTCTGGTACATCGTGGCGGTCCACGACTATCTCGCGGCCCTGAAGGACTCGGGCAACATCCTCGGACGGGAAGACTACCGGGCGCTCGCGAACGCGGTCTGCGCCATCATCGAGGGATACGCCCGCGGCACCCGCTACGGCATCCGCCTGGATGGAGACGGCCTGCTGGCCGCCGGCGAGCCGGGCGTGCAGCTCACCTGGATGGATGCCAAGGTGGGCGACTGGGTCGTGACGCCGAGAATCGGGAAGCCGGTCGAGGTGCAAGCGCTCTGGCTCAACGCGCTTCGGATCGCGGAGACGTTCACCACCCAGTACCGACCCATGCTGCGGCTCGGTCTCCGGTCGTTCCACGCCCGGTTCTGGAACGCCACCGACGGCTGGCTGCACGACGTGGTGGATGTCGACCACCGACCCGGCGCGGTAGACCCGACGCTCCGGCCCAACCAGGTGCTGGCGCTTGGTGGGTTACCCTACCCTGTGGCCGATCCGTCGATCACGCGGCGGGTGGTGGACACCGTGGAGGCGCGGCTCTGGACCCCGCTCGGGCTCCGCACGCTCGCGCCCGACGACCCGCGCTACGTGCCGCGCTACGAAGGCGATGTGCGTGCGCGCGACGGCGGCTACCACCAGGGAACGGCGTGGCCCTGGCTCCTCGGGCCGTTCGTCGAGGCCTGGGTCCGGGCGCGTGGAGGCGCGGTGACCGTCCGGCGCCAAGCTCGCCGCCGTTTCCTCCAGCCCCTCCTCGCACATCTGGGGCAGGCCGGCCTGGGGCACGTCTCCGAGATCGTGGACGCGGAGCCGCCGCACACGCCGCGCGGCTGTCCGTTCCAGGCGTGGTCGCTAGGCGAAGCCCTTCGGCTCGACCTCCGGGTGCTCGCCGAGACCGCGCCACGCCGGACCCGCCCCTCGCGGAGCGGGACGAATGCCGCACGGACCTGAGCACGGCCTCGCGATCTGGCTGCGGCATTGGCCAGAGTACGCCATGGAATCGGCGCTGCTCGGCGCCTTCATGGTGTCGGCCTGCCTGTTCGCGGTGCTGCTGTTCCATCCTGCCGGTCTGGTCACACGCTGGCTCCCGGATCCGTTCGAGCGGCGCGTTCTCATGGGCCTGGCCATGGGGGCGACCGCGATCGCGCTCACGTATTCCCCCTGGGGGCAACAGTCGGGCGCCCACTACAACCCGGCCGTGACGCTCACGTTCACCCGTCTCGGCAAGGTGCGGCCGTGGGATGCGGTCGCCTACATCGGTGCCCAGTTCGCGGGGGCGGTGGTGGGCGTGATGGTGGCGCGTGGTTTCGCGCGAGAGATGCTGGGCGAAGCGGAGGTTCACTACGCCGTCACCCGGCCGGGCCCCCATGGAATCGCCGTGGCGTTCGGGGCGGAGCTCGCGATCGCCTTTCTTCTCATGTCGGTCGTCCTGGTGGCCTCCAACCATCCGAGGGCGGCCCGGTTCACTGGCGTGTTCGCGGGGCTGCTGGTGGCGACGTTCATCATCGTGGAGGCGCCGCTCTCGGGGATGAGCATGAACCCGGCGCGGACGGTGGGCTCGGGGTTCTGGGCCCACGACTGGACCGCGGTCTGGATCTACTTCACCGCCCCGCCCCTCGGCATGCTGCTCGCGGCGGAGCTCTACGTCCGCCGCCGCGGGAGCGAGCGCGTCTTCTGCGCCAAGCTGCATCATCAGAACGAGAAGCGCTGCATATTCTGCGACGGAAGGCGGTAGGACGGTCGGACGGTCGGACGGTCGGAGTCACCCTGAACGCAGTGAAGGGGGCATGCCCGAACGCATGCCCCCTTCGCTACGCTCAGGGTGACTTATGATTGACCGACCGTCTGACCGTCCGACCGTCCGACCGTCCGACCGTCCTATCCCCTTCCCGCCTTCCCGCCTTCCGTGGAACCTTTCCCCGCACCCTCGCATTACAGCCCGCGAACAGATCCACATCTCACTCGACATCGTTTGGAGGCGAAGGATGAGGCGCCAGACCTGGGTTCTCGGGCTCGCAGTGCTCGGAGGCATCGGGTGGTATGCATTCCGGCCGGAGCTGCTGTTCGTTCGCAAGCACGTCGATGAAGCGGCTCCGCTGTCGCAGTCGAGCGCCGGGGCCTCCACCGCCGCCGCCGTGTTGAGCGGGCAGTTCCACTCCGTGGCGCACGAGACTCACGGCCGGGCGACGATTCACCGGCTGGCGGGCGGCCAACTTGTCCTGCGCCTGAGCGACTTCACCACCTCCAACGGTCCCGACGTGCGGGTGTACCTCGTCGCCGCGCCGGACGCGGCCGACAATGCGACCGTCACACGGTCCGGCTTCGTCGAGCTCGGCAAGCTCAAGGGTACCGATGGGGACCAGAACTACGACGTGCCGCCCGGCCTCGATCTCGACAAGTACCGGGCCGTGACGATCTGGTGCCACCGCTTCAACGTGAATTTCGCCACCGCGCCGCTCACGCCCAATTCCTAGCCGGAGACCGCCATGTCGTCACGATCGCTCCGACTGCCGACGCCATGAGCGCTAGGTAATCGTCCCACACCGCTGCGCTCAGGGGCGGCCTCGCGGGACCTCGAGGCCCGCCACCGGAAATCGCAGCGGTGGCAGGTCCCACACGCGCCACCGACACTACGGGTGCACCCATGTCCTCCTCTCATTACGACATCATCATCATCGGAACCGGCGCGGGCGGCGGCACGCTGGCCCACCGGCTGGCGCCGTCCGGCAAGCGCATCCTGCTGCTCGAGCGTGGAGACTTCGTCCCGCGCGAGTTGGACAACTGGAGCACCCGCGCCGTCAATGTGGACGGGAAGTACCAGACCAAGGAGGAGTGGCGGGACAAGGCCGGGAAGCCACTGCATCCGCACACCAACTACTGGGTCGGGGGCAACACCAAGTTCTATGGCGCCGCGCTGTTCCGGCTCCGGCGTGAGGACTTCGGCCGGCTGCGCCACGCCGGGGGCGTCTCGCCGGCCTGGCCGATCACCTACGACGAGCTGGAGCCGTACTACACCGAAGCGGAGCACCTCTACCAGGTGCACGGCCAACGGGGGGATGATCCCACCGAGCCGCCGGCCAGCGCGCCCTACAAGTACCCCGCCGTGAGCCACGAGCCGCGGCTGCAGCAGCTGAGTGAGGACTTCACCCGGCTCGGCCTGCGCCCGTTTCATACGCCGCTCGGCATCATGCTGGACGAGACGAAGCGCCACCGGAGCCGCTGCATCCGCTGCGGCACGTGCGATGGGCACCCCTGCCTGGTCGGTGCCAAAGCGGATGCCCACGTGGTGTGCGTCGAGCCGGCGCTGGACTTCCCCAACGTCACGCTGCTCACCGGCGCGTACGTGTCGAGACTGGAGACGAGCGCCAGCGGGCGGGAGGTGACCCGGGTCGCCGTCGAGCGCGGCGGGCTCCGGGAGCAGTACAGCGCTGATGTCGTGGTCGCATCATGCGGGGCGATCAACTCCGCGGCGCTGCTGCTCCGCTCGGCGAGCGAGCGGCACCCGCGCGGCCTGGCCAACGGCTCGGACGTGGTGGGCCGGCACTATATGGGGCACATCAACTCGGTGCTCATGGCGCTGTCGCGCTGCCCCAACCCGACGATCTTCCAGAAGAGCCTGTCGGTGAACGATTTCTATTTCGGCTCGCCGGAATGGGAGCTGCCGATGGGGCACATCTCGTTCGTCGGCAAGCTGGACGGCGTGACCCTCTCGGCCGGAGCGCCGGCCATCGCGCCGGGGTGGACCCTCGACCTGATGGGGAAACACTCGCTCGACTTCTGGCTCACGTCGGAGGACCTGCCACACCCGGAGAACCGGGTGACGCTCGACCGGGACGGCAGGATCGTCCTGTCCTACACGTCGAACAACGAGGAAGGCCACCGGCGGCTCACGGCCAAGCTCGAGTCGCTCATGGGGCAGCAATCGAGCTGTCCGATACATGGCCGCGCTTGCCACCAGGGGCTGTTCGCCCGGAGCCTCTTCATCGGCCAGCGGATTCCCCTCGCGGGCGTCGCCCATCAGAACGGGACCATTCGATTCGGCGATGACCCGGCGACGTCGGCCCTCGACCGGAACTGCCGGGCCCACGAGGTGGACAACCTGTACGTGGTCGACGCGAGCTTCTTCCCGTCGAGCGGAGCGGTGAATCCCGCGCTCACGGTGATGGCCAACGCGCTCCGGGTCGGCGATCACATCCTCGGCCGCCTCGGCGCGAAGGCGAGCGCGGCGGCCAAGCCCGCGCTGGCCACGGGAGCCCTGGCATGACGGCCGTGCGCGCGCTGGGCCCGGCTGTCCTGGCCGCCTTCCTCGCGGTCGCGCCGGCCTTGGCGCAGAACCGGGAGCCCTGGACCGGGCCGGGAATTCCCGCCCGATCGGCGGCGAGCACGGAGCCCGGCTCGGCCTCCGCGGCCGCCCGGGCGGTAACGGTGGTGGGACTCACGGTTTCCGACATGGCCCGGTCGATCGATTTCTACACTCGAGTGCTGGACTTCGAGCGAGTCTCGGACGTCGAGGTCGCGGACCCTGCCTATGCCCAGCTCGAAGGCGTGCCCGGGGCAAGAGCCCGGGTGGTGCGGCTCCGCCTCGGCGACGAGTCGCTCGAGCTCACGGCGTACACTGCTCCGGCAGGCCGGCCCGGGCCGGCCGATGCGCGGAGCAACGATCGCTGGTTCCAGCACGTGGCGATCATCGTGAGCGACATGGACCGGGCCTATGCCCGAATCCGCGAGCACCACGTGCAGCCGACCTCGTCGGCGCCCCAGCTCCTGCCCAAGACGATTCCCAACGCGGCGGGGATCCGCGCCTTCTACTTCCGCGATCCCGACGGCCATCCGCTCGAGATCCTTCAGTTCCCGCCCGACAAGGGCAACTCGAAGTGGCAGCGGGCCGACGGCCGCCTGTTCCTCGGCATCGACCACACGGCCATCGTGGTGAAGAGCACGGCCGCGAGCCTCGCCTTCTACCGTGATGCCCTCGGGTTCCGGGTGGCGGGGGGGAGCCTCAACTTCGGGACGGAGCAGGAGCATCTGAACAACGTGCCCGGCGCACGGCTGCGCATTACCAGTCTCCGCGCCGCGCAAGGCCCCGGCGTCGAGTTCCTGGAATACCTCACGCCGAGAGATGGCCGGCCCTACCCCGCGAACGAGCACGCGAACGACTTGGTACACTGGCAGACGACCGTGCTCGTGCCCGATGCTGCCACCGCCGCGGCGGTGGTGCGGCGCGGCAGGTTCCGCCTGGTATCACCGGGACCAGTCGAGCTGCCCGATACCGCGCTCGGCTTTCAGCGGGGGCTGATGGTCCGGGACCCAGACGGCCACGCGGTACAACTGATCCAAGCCCCCTGAGGAACGCGTATGCCCACGACCATGCAGCCTGCCGCCGATGCCCGCTCAGCGACCGCCCCCGCCACGATGAAGGCCATCGCGGTCCTTCCAGGCCGGCCGGATACGATGCATCTGAGGGAAGTGCCACGTCCCACGATCGCCGACGTACCCGGCGGCCGCGGGGTGCTGGTCAAGGTACTCCGGGTCGGCGTGGATGGCACCGACAAGGAGATCAATGCGGCCGAGTACGGCATGGCGCCGCCCGGGTTCGACTACCTGATCACCGGTCACGAGAGCTTCGGACGCGTGATCGAGATCGGGCCGCAGGTGTCGGATCTGAGGGTGGGTGACTACGTCGTAGCCACCGTGCGGCGGCCGGGGTCGAGCATCTACGACCAGATCGGCACCTACGATATGACCACCGACGACATGTACTACGAGCGTGGCATCAATCTCCGCCACGGGTTTCTGAGCGAGTACTATGTGGACGAGCCGGAGTATATCGTGCGCATCCCACCGGGGCTCAAGGACGTCGGCGTGCTGCTCGAGCCTACCACGGTGGTGGAGAAGGGCATTGCCCAGGCCTTCGAGATTCAGCGGCGGCTCAGGGTCTGGCGGCCCCGCAAGGCGGCCGTCATGGGCGCCGGCACCATCGGCCTGCTGGCCGCACTGGTGCTCCGGCTCCGGGGCCTCGAGGTAACGGTGTTCGGCCGGACGCCGGCACCGTATCTCAACTCCGATCTGATCCATGATCTCGGCGCGCGCTACGAATCCACGGCCGTCACTCCTATCGGCGAGGGGTGTCGGCGTTACGGCCCCTTCGACCTGATCTTCGAGGCCACCGGCGCCTCGCCCGTGGTGTTCGAGAGCATGCGGGCGCTGGCCAAGAACGGCGTGCTGGTACTCTCCAGCGTGACCGGCGGCGACAAGATGATCGAGGTGCCGGCCGACCGCATCAATCTCGAGTTCGTGCTGGGCAACAAGGTGATGGTGGGCACGGTGAACGCCAACCGCGAGTACTTCGAGGCCGGCGTGAAGGACATGGCTCAGGCCGAAGCGCAGTACCCCGGGTGGCTCCGGAGGCTGCTGACGCATCCGGTGAAGGGGCTCGAGAGCTGGAAGCTTCTGCTCGACACGTTGACCAACGCCAAGGGCGCCATCAAGGTCTACTGCGAGGTGGCGGAGGACTGAGAATACTCGCCCCGACCAGCCCCGCCGCACCCGGAGGCGAGACATGACCGTGATCCTACACAAGGAAACCGGCGAGCCACTGCACGAGGTTGCCGGTGACGCGCTCGCGGGCGCGTCGCTGGTTCACGTCATCCTGCTCGGCGCCGACCTGCGCAACGCCGATCTGCGGGGCGCGGATCTCCGCTGGGCCGATCTGTGCCAGGCCGATCTGCGCGGAGCGAATCTCGATGGCGCGATCCTCGAGGCCACCGATTTCACCCTGGCCAACGTGGCGGGCGCCAGCTTCGAGCGCGCGAGAATGGCCGACGCACGCCTCCAGGCGGTGTGCCTCGAAGAGGCCGGCCCGTCACGCCCCAACTTTCGTGGCGCCGATCTCGCCCGGGTGAACCTCAAGAACTCGAATCTCGGCGCTGCCAGCTTCGCCGACGCCGAGATGCGGCGAACCGATCTGACGCACGTCAACCTGCGCGGGGCCGATTTCAGCGGAGCCAATCTCACCGAAGTGAACTTCAGCTACTCCAGCCTGGTGGGCGCGAACCTGGACTACGCGATGCTGGTGGACGCGCTCTTCACGGGAGCGGACCTGCGTGAGGCCACCCTCCGGTACGCCGACCTGACCTTCGCCGTGCTGAACGGGGTCCAGCTCGCCGGGGCGGATCTGGCGCGCGCGCTCTTCTCCCAGACGGTCATCGCGCGCTGCCGAGACCTGCACAAGGCCGCTGGATTCGATACGGTGGAGCTGCTGCACCCCTCGTCGATCGACTTGGAGACGCTGCGCCACAGCTTCTGGCGCGTGCCCGACGAGGTGCGGGAGGCGTTCGGTGTGGACCGCGCGACCACCAACCTGATGCGAGAGCCGAGCTAGGTCATTCCGTACCGTGCGAGTGGTTCGCCCCGCCGAGCTGAGCGGCGATCCGCGCCAGCAGATCCGGCGGTGCCGCGATGGCCCGCAGCTTCCGCCTCACGCCGGCCAGCACGCTCGCCTCGAAGGTGAACTCCCGCGTGCAGGCGGCGCAGATATGGAGGTGCTCCTCCACCAGGCGCGTCTCCTCCGCGCTCAGCTGGCGATCCAGGAAGTCGTCCAGCCGGCGGAATGCCGACTCGCAGGTCATGCGATCTAGAGGCTCGCTCATTCGGTGCCTTGCGCCGAGTGGGGAACCAGTCCCTCCTCCTCGGCGACTTGCCAAAGGGCTTTCTGCAGCATCTTGCGGCCGCGGTGCAGGCGCGATCGCACGGTACCGACCGGGCATTGCAGCACCCGGCTGATCTCCTCGTACGAGAAGTCTTCCATGAAGTACAGCGTCGAGACTACCCGATACTCCTCGGGCAGTCGCTCGATCGCCGCGACCACCCGCTCGGTGCCCAGCTTGTCGAACAGCTCCGCCGCGGGGTCGGGGCCGGCGGTCGGGAACCCCGTCTCCGCCGAACGGGCATAGATATACAGATCGGGGGTGTCATCCAGGTCCGCGGTCACGGGCCGGCTCTTTTCCCGCCGCCGCTTGGAGTAGTAACAGTTGGTCAGGATCTTGAAGAACCAGGCCTTGAAATTGGTCCCGGGCTCGAACGACTCGAAGCCGCGGAAGGCCAGCAGCGCCGCCTCCTGCACGAGGTCCTCCGCATCCGAGCGGTTGCCGGTGAATCGCACCGCCACCCCGAAGGCAGAGTTGGCCAGGGGCAGGAACAATGACTCGAAGCTCGCGGTGGCCGAAGTCTGCATCAGTGCCTGGGAATCGCCCGACCAATGAGATGACCCAGCGAAGCGCCCAGGACGATACTCACGCCAAGGCCGCGGGCGAGCGCACGCCGGAGCGGACCGGGCAACAGGTCCGCCGGCCTCCGGACAGTGGCTCGGAAGGTGAAATGCGGCAAGTCGCGGAATGGTTCCAGCAGTCGCGTCATCGCGACGCCGCCTGCAGCGGTGGCGCGAGCCGGGAGCCCGGAATGTTCACCCGGATGCGGTACAACCCGGTGCTCGCGGTGAGGTAGAGCGACTTCCCGTCGGCACCGCCGAAGGCAAGGTTGGCGTCGTGCTCCGGTGGGGCGATCCGACCCAGCGGCTTGGCGGTGGGCGACAGGATCCAGACGCCGCCCGGGGCGGAGACGTACACGTTGCCCTCCTGGTCGACCTTGATCCCATCCAGCGCCACCGGCTCCGGCATCCGGGTGAAATCGTAGAACACGCTGCCGTTCGCGATGGTGCCGTCTGGATTGACCTAATGCGGGGAGCGGCGGACAGGTTCCAACCGACGTTCGGGCCGGCTATCGAACCTTCCTTCAATGGGGCGCGATCTTCCGCCTGCTGGTCGAGGCGCGCGTTCTGGTCGAGGCGCGCGTTCTGGGAATAATCTGAGACCAGCCTTGCGATCAGCCTATCCGAGAGACCGCCAGGCATCCGGCCCGGCACCCTCGGGGCGAGCGCTTTCGCCGGCGCGCACGGCGGCAAGAAAGCTCGGAAGAAGGCTCGAGGGATCGGCCCGGCGCGAGATGACCCAGAGGGCCAGCCGCGGAATGGGATCGTCGGCCAATGGGCGGAAGGCCACGCCCGGGACGCCCCGGTAGTACGGCCGGGCCGACTGAACCATCAAGTGCCATCCCATGCCGCTCGCGACCAGCTCCAGGTCCGTCTCGGGCATGCCCGAGATGTGGACCGGCGCCAGCACGGGTGACAGGCCGCGCTCCTCGAGCGCGGTAAGAATGCGCCCGTGGAGTACCGGGTTGATCTGGCGAGGAAACAGGATCATCGGGAGCTCGGCGAGATCACGGAGCCGAAGCGGGTGGCGGGCCGCGAGCGGATGACGCGCCGGGAGGAGCACCGCCGACCACGGCTCCTCCCAGACCAGGAGCCGGTCGACCGGGTCGGACGCATCGGCCGGCGGCGCGGGCGGCACATGAGTGAACGCCACGTCGAGGTGGCCTTTGAGGAGGGCATCGATCAGCACGTCGGGAGAGTGCTCGAGCACCTCGACCTGGGCTTCCGGCTCGACCTCGCGAAAGCGCCGGATCGCTCCCGCCACCAACGGGCCCGCCACCCGAAAGAGGGTGCCGGCGCCCACCCGGAGCGTGGGCGGCGCGCCGGCGGTGTAGTGCCGAACCGTGTCGATCGCGCGATCCACGTTGGCGAGGGTGGCGGCGGCCTCTGAGAGGAAGACGGCGCCGGCTTCCGTGACCGTGATGCCGCGGGGGGTTCGCTCGAAGATTCGGACGCCGAGCTCGCGCTCGAGGTCGGCGATTTGCTGCGAGAGGGCCTGCTGCACCACGTGCAGACGCGCCGCGGCGTGCGTGAAGCTGCCTTCCTCGGCGACGGCCACTGCATATTTCAGATGTCGGAGTTCCACCTGCCCTGCCCTACCTGTTTCCCTGGTGCCGCCACAAGAAAAAAGTGTTGGCGCGGCGCTCAGCCGATCGACACACTATAGGCACTTTCGACACCGGCCGCGAGAGCCATTTTGACCGCGGCAGGGTCGCGGCTTCGCATCGCACCATACATGCACCCTTCGGTACCACCGCTTGATCCGGCCAAGGCGCTCGGCATCACCAAGACGCTCCTCACGCGGCTGGAACAGCGCATGGGCCGGATCCCGCCGCCGGTCCTGCTCGTCGCCAACTCCAGCAGCGCCCTTCGCGGCTACCTGTCGTTCTTTGGCGCGCTCCGGAGCGGAGGGCTGCCGGCCCGGCTGACCGAACAGATCGCGTTGCTGGTCAGCGAGATCACCGACTGCGAGTACGGCCTGGCCGAGCACGAGCGCTCCGCCCGCACGATGGGTGTGAGCGAAGCGGACATCCGCGCCAGCCGCCGGGGCCGGAGCAGCAGCCCCAAGATCGACGCCGGTCTCCGATTCGCCCGCGCCATCGTGTGGTCTCGCGGGCACGTCTCGGAGGACGAGCTGCGGCTGGTACGTGAGGCCGGGTACACCGAAGGACAGGTGGTGGAGATCATCGGCCATGTGGCGCTCAACATGTTCATCAGCTACGTGATGAACGCTACTCGCCTGCCGGCGAGCCCCGCCCGCTCCGCTTGAGAGGCCATCCAGCCCGCCGTTCGCGACGTAGGTAGTGGCAGTCACCCTTTACCCCGGAGATGTCGTTATGCACTATCGCACGCACAGTTGGCTGGTGGGGCTGCTGGCCGGCGCGGTGATCGGCCTGCCGCCGGCCGCCGCCCAGCAGGCGCGGAGTGGCGCCTGGACCCTGAACGGGAAGGAGGGCGAGTGGACGATGACCGGCCGTGATTACAGCTTGCAGCGTTTCAGCCCGCTCAAGCAGATCACGACGGCCAATGTGGCCGAGCTGCGGCCGATCTGGTCGTTCTCGACCGGCACGCTGCGCGGCCACGAGGGCAATCCGCTGGTCGTGAACAACGTGCTATACGTGCACACCAGCTTTCCGAACATCGTCTACGCGCTGGATCTTTCGAAACCCGGCGCGCCGCAGATCTGGAAGTACGTGCCCAACCAGTCGCCCGACGCGATTCCGATCGCCTGCTGCGACCTGGTGAACCGCGGTCTGGCCTACAGCCCGAGCGGCAAGCTCTACATCGAGCTGCTCCAGGGCCAGCTCGTCGCGCTCGATGCAAAGACCGGTAAGGAGCTCTGGAAGGTCACGCACCCGGACAAGTCGGGCGCCGGCAACGAGGCGGTGGGCTACAAGCAGGGCGCCACGATGACCAACGCCCCGATCTACATCAAGACCAAGTCGGGCAAGGAAGTGGTCATCTTCGGCATCTCGGGCGGCGAGTTCGGCGTGCGCGGCCGGGTCACGGCCGTCGATGCGAACTCCGGCCAGCACCTGTGGACCGCCTACAGCACCGGGCCCGACAGTGAGACGCTGATCGACGGCGACGCCAACGCCAACTATCCGTCCATGAAGGGCAAGGACCTCGGCACCTCGACCTGGCAGGGCGATGAGTGGAAGCGCGGCGGCGGGACCACGTGGGGCTGGTACAGCTACGATCCCGACCTCGGCTACTTCTACTACAGCACCGGCAACCCGGGCACCTGGAATCCCGACCAGCGGCCGGGCGACAACAAGTGGTCGATGACCATCTTCGCCCGCGACCCCGAGACTGGCCACGCCAAGTGGGGCTACCAGATGACCCCGCACGATGAGTGGGACTACGACGGCGTGAACGAGAACGTCCTGTTCGAGAACGGCGGCAAGAAGCTGCTGGCCCACTTCGACCGGAACGGCATCGCCTACACCGTCGACCGCACCAACGGCAAGGTCCTGGTCGGCAACGCCTACGGCCCGATCAACTGGGCCAAGAGCGGCGGTACCGGCACCCCCGTCGAGGGCGTCGTGGCTACCGGCGTCCCGGTCAAGGATCCCAAGTACGGCACCTCCTCGAAGAAGAACGGCGAGGGCATCTGCCCGGCCGCCATCGGCTTCAAGGATCAGCAGCCCTCGGCCTATTCGCCGATGACGGGCATGTTCTACGTGCCGACCAACCACATCTGCATGGACTACGAGGGTGTGGAGGTGAAGTACACCGCCGGTCAGCCGTATGTCGGCGCGATCGTGCGGATGTTCCCGGGCCCCGGCGGGCATCGCGGCCGGTTCATCTCCTGGGACCCGATGAAGGGCAGCGTGAACTGGGAGATCAAGGAGAACCTGGCGGCCTACGGTGGCGCGCTCACCACGGCCGGCGGCCTGGTCTTCTATGGCACCATGGAAGGCTGGCTCAAGGCGGTCGACCAGAAGACCGGTAAGGTCCTCTGGCAGTTCAAGACCCCTTCTGGCATCATCGGCAATCCGATGACCTACACGGCGCCTGACGGGAGCCAGGACATTGCCGTGCTCTCGGGCATCGGCGGCTGGGCCGGGATCGGCGTGGCCGCGGGCATCGGGGCGGAGGATCCGACCGCCGGTCTCGGCGCGCTCGGCGCCTTCGGCGACGCGGGCCAGTTCTCGACCCAGGGCGGCGTCCTGACCGTCTTCGGGCTCAAGAATCCGGGCGTGCCCAGCACCAGCAAGTAGGATTTCGTCTCGGCTCAATCGGCCGGACCGCGGCGCCGGGATAACAATCCCGGCGCCGCGTGCGTTCCGGAGGC
>DATEJD010000300.1:0-23026 GCA_035278325.1 Gemmatimonadales bacterium
AGGGGACGATTCGCCCAGGGCGGGATCGGGCGGGCACAGCGAATCGGTCGAGATCGCGAGGCCGGATGCCGGACGGCGGAGCGGTCAGCTAAGATCGCGAGGCCGGACCACGAGTGGCTGAGCGGCCAATCGAGGTCGCGAGGCCGGCTCGCGAACCGTGGAGGGGTCATCCGGCCCTGCGAGGCAGCGGACGGGGCTGCCCTGCAACCCGGCGGATCGCTCGAGCGATCGGCCCGAGGCGGCCAGGGGAGCCGTATGCGCTTCGAGCGATCGGCTGGACCGACGAGGCAGCGGCCGGATCGTCACGCGATCGGCCCGGGCGGCGAGCGGCGTCAGCGGGGCAATCGAGCGATCGGTGCCGACCGTCGAGCCGCCGGCCGGGTGACCGAGCGATCCGCTGACCGGCCGAGTCATCAACCGCCGGCGCCGAGCGATCCGCTAACCGGCCGAGTCGTCGACCGCCCGCGCCGAGCCGTCCGCCAACTGCTCCGAGCGGCCCAGCTCATCAGCGGGCAACGGCGTCGCCTGATCGAGCAACCCGTCGCCTTACCGAGCAATCCGCCACCCTGCCCGAGCAACCCGCTCTCCCGACCGAACAGCCCGGATTCTGGCCGAGCGATCCGCCATTCTGATCCAACCGCCCACCGCTGCTCACGGGCAGCCGGTCGCTTGACACGGGCAGCCGGTCACCTGACACTCGCAGTCGGTCACCTGACACGAGCAGCCGACTGCCGCGTCGTGTGTCCCGCTGACCGACGCGAACGATCGACCGAACCGAACAGCGAGTGTCCTCTTCTCATCACAACCCGACGTCTCGACCGAGCGACTCGTCGGCTCGTACGCGCAAATCCGTGTGTGCGCGAGCGCGTGTGCGCTTTCGCGCGCGAGCGCACATCTTCATCGCCCGTGCGGCGTTCCGCGTCGAGCATCAGGGTACCACCGATGCGTCGCGCGCCGCGCATCGCTGCTCGCTGCAGGAACTGGCACACTCGATGCGTTCGTCCGTGGTCGACCGTCTCGCGGCCCGATGCGCGAACCGGTCCTCCGTGATCGAACGCAGGTGACACACAGCGCCGACGATGCCGGGCCACCGTCGAGCGCGCACGCAAGAAGGGGTTATGAATGGCGATGTCCGTAGGACCGTAGAGATGGTGGGTCGCACCGTGAACTTCAACGAGGTGCACCCGGACTCCGACGCCGGGCACGCGGTGTTGGAAGCGAGGCTCAAGGAGGTGCGGGTTCAGATGGACGACGCGGCCGCAGTGCAGCGCGCGGGGCTGATCGACGTGCACACGAGCGCGCTGGAGAAGCGACGGCTTCGGCGGGAGAAGCTGGCCGGGCCGATCGCGCACGTGTCGGAAGTCGGCCGGCTGGCGGCGAAGGACCATCCGGAGCTGGTCGGCAAGCTCCGGTACCGGCCGAGCGGGACCAGCTTCCTGGCGCACCGGACCGCCGCGGCCAGCATGCTGGCGGAGGCCAAGGCCAACAAGGAGGTGCTCGCGAAGTACGGTTTGTCGGAGGCAGTGCTGGAGGTGTTCGAGGCGTTGCTGGACCAGTTCGACGCGGCCGTAAAGCTCGGGAGTGACGGTCGCGGGAAGCACAAGGGCGCCACGCAGCGGCTCACGGCGCTGGCGCAGGAGGGCGGGCGGATCGTGCGTGCGATGGACGCGCGGAACCGGTATCGGTTCAAGGACGACGAGCAGCTGTTGGGCGCGTGGACCAGCGCGAGCACGGTGCATGGCAGAGCGGTGACGGGATCCGGGTCGGGGCCGGCGGAGCCGCCGGCAGGTGGGACCGGGCCGGGGCAGGAGCAGGTGCAGCAGCACCCTGGTGAGGAGGGTGGGCCGCCGGTGGCGGGTGGCGACGTGAGACCCGCGGCGTGACGGGGGCGGTGGACCCGGTGGGTGAAGTGGAGGAGGAAGCGGCAGGGGAAGGCTGAACCGCCGTCGGGGTGTCGGGTCCCGGCGGCGGTTTGGTTTAACGGATCGGGGCGAATGTTGGCCTGCTGAAGACCGCCAGCTAATCGGACGTGAATTGCGACAATCTAGCCTTAGAACCTGTCGCAAATTCGGCCTATCTCGGCTCATTTTCCCCCTATCTCGCGTTGGCCGTGATTCGTACCTTCAATCGCTCTCCCTCGGAAGTCTCGACGCGTGGCTGCTCAGGAAACGAGTCTCACGCGTGAAGAACTGTGGCAGGTTAGTGTATCGAGCGCGGCACGATGACACCCCACGCTTGCATGCAACGACTAGTTGCATTCACCAGGAGCAAGTCTGATGCGTATCCCCTCGCTCACGCTGGCCATGCTGCTGTCGCTTTCCATGCCGGCTCTTGCGAACACGAGCCCATGTCTCACAAATGCCGACAGTGTAACCGACATGCGATTCGACGCTGGCCTGCCATATGACAATCGAGATTCAGCATCGACAATTGCCGCCGGGTTACCGTGGGCCAGCCGCGCCAACATCCAGGTGGTCACCGACTCCGTCGTGTGTGCGGCTGGAGTTTCCGCGATTAACGAGCTTTAGGCGGGCGCGGTAGCGTTAGCGCGGCATACGTCTTTAGTCTTGGCGATACCGGGTACGCCATCATTCCACCAGGAGATGGCTCGCGTCAGAATATGCGGGGGATCTATGTGTTCTCGCACGCCTGGGGTGACTCTCCAGGGCATCGGAGCCTCCTCCTGAGGCTCCTAGGGTACGGAGTGTCACCCATCAGGTGATAACATCGTGTCACCCATCACCGAGGCTGTACCGCGGCGCCAGCTAACCCGCAAATGCAGCCGACAGGCCGGGCTTGGCCGGCGCTCCGCTCGGGCGGCACCGCCCGTGAGCTTATAAGGAACAAAGGTTTGTGCGGGCGCCAGTATGAGGGCCTGCAGCTGATTTGTCTTTCGTTCGCTAGGCGGACTCACGAGGCTCTAATGGTCTCTAGCTATCTGCGCATGCGGTGTCCTGTGGAGGAAGCCATGGCCCGCTACGGCCGCTGGATTGGCAGCCCTGAGCTTGCACCGGCGCGGCTGGTGCGAGAGCGGGACGCCATTGACCTCGCTTTGGCAGATGGAGAATGGCTGGGGCTGGCGGTCTTTATCTACGCCTCTGGTCCGTGGGCAGTGTTTGAGGAGCTCTCCGGCGCACTGACGGCACGGCCCGCCGAGAGTTGGCTGGAGCTCGCGCAAGGCGGAGACTTGGTGTATGCCGGCTACAATGACTCGGTCCCGTACGCGGAACTCGTCGTGGTGGAGCACGGCCGGCTAGTGCGGCAGATTCTCGACGACGAGCAGGATGCAAGCGAGAACGTCGACATCGGGCGGCTCCCTGAGGAGGCAGGGCAGCCTTTTCGGAACTGGCTCGATGTCATGGGATGGGTAGAAGCAGATGAGGAAAAGCTCACTCGTCCCGAGCAGGGATGGCTTTGGATCCACCGAGCCGCCTAATGTACCGCCCGAACCGTGCCTCGAAACTCCGTGTCGTCTTCACGCTCGCCCTGGCACTGTCTGCCGCCGGATGCGGAAGCCATCCGCCGGCTGAGCCGTCCACCGGTGGGCTCCAACTCACCGTGACCACCGTGGGCGGAGATGTCGACGGCGACGGCTATCTCGTGAGGGTGGACGGCGGCACCGCGCTGCGGGTGAGCCAGGGCACGACCACGCTTGGGGACCTCGAGCCGGGACCACACGAGCTCACGATCTCGGATGTCGCCGACAACTGTGTGGTGGACGGCGAGAACCCGATGGCCTTCACTGTCGCGCGGGACCAGATCACTCAGGCCGCGCTGGAAGTGACGTGCACGGCCTATCGTGGCTCGATGCGGGTTGAGGTCGAGACCACCGGCTGGGATGTGGATGTCGGCGGGTACACGCTGCTGGTGGACGGCGTGGAGGCGAGCCCGCTGGACCCGACGTCCACCCTCACGGTGCCAGGAGTGGAGCCGGGCGAGCACGCCGTCACGTTGGGGGACGTGGCGCCCAACTGTGCGGTCGTCATCCCCCGGACACGCACGGTTTCGGTGGACTCCCTCCAGGAGGCCGGGGTCGCCTTCCGAGTCTATTGCGCCGCCGCGACAGGTCCGAGCGCGGAGCAGATCTTCCTGAGCGCCGGGGTCGCCGGCCTGGTGCGGGTTCGCTCGGACGGGAGCGACGCAACATACCTCCCGGTCACGCCCAGGGTGGCGGATTACCCAGCCTGGTCGCCCGACCGCACTCGGGTGATCGTGAGTCTCTACGACATGCCCCGCGACGAGTTTGGGGGCACGCTGTGGAGCGTGTCGCCGGGCGGCTCCGATCTCGACGAGATCGGCGCGCCCATGGGAGCCGAGGATCCGAACTGGTCCCCGGATGGCTCGCAGCTGGTGTATCGCGCTCGCCTGCCCGAAGTGGGGCTGCACGTGATCCGGGTAGATGGCTCCGGCGATCTGCGGATCACGACGGGGGAGGAAGACTGGATGCCGGCGTGGTCGCCCGACGGCACACGAATCGCTTTCGTGCGGCTGGACGATCCAGTTCACCAATTGTATACGGTGCGGCCCGATGGCAGCGAGCTGACCCCGGTGCCGATCGGTGACGTCAGGAATGCCGTATTGGGACCGAGCTGGTCGCCTGATGGAAGCCGCCTCGCCTTCAGCGGCTACCGGGATGGGGAGGTGGGACTTTGGGTGGTGAACGACGACGGCACCGGGCTCACGCGACTGACGCCGTTGGACCTCGAAGTGTACCCGGAGGTCACCTGGTCGCCGACCGGCGACCGGCTGGCCATGGTCGGCAAACGGGGCGACGACGTGGGACTCTGGACCGTTCGCTCCGACGGCTCGGCGCTCACGTTTCGGCTCTCAATTACCGCCGGCACGCCGGCGTGGGGACGGTGAGGTCCCGCTCGGCGCTCACGGCCGAACCCGCTTGCGACGATCTCGAATCGCCGGCGTACGCTGGCGCGTTCGCGACGGTCACAGCGCCCTCAGAGGAGTGTCCAGTCATGGTCAGCATCACCCGGTTGGCCCCTGTGATGCTCTCGCTCCTGGTACTCGCCGCCTGCCAACGACCTCCCGCGAAGCCGGCGATCGACCTGGCGCCGCACGGTTATGTGGATGCCGGCGGCGGCGTGCGCCTGGGGTACCGGCTGGTCGGAGCGGGCCGTGACACCGTGGTCGTGGTGCACGGCGGGCCGGGCTTCACGATGGACTATCTCGTTGACGATCTAGCCCCGATGGCCCAGCGGCATACGCTCCTGTTCTACGATCAACGCGGGACCGGCCGCTCGTCGCTCGTCGCCGATTCCGCCGGCCTCGATGCCCAACGGTTCGTCGACGACCTCGAGGCGTTGCGCGCGCACTTCGGGCTGGGACGGCTGACCATCCTTGGCCATTCGTGGGGGGCCGCGGTGGCGGCGCTCTACGCCCTGCGGTTCCCGGACCAGGTTGGGCAACTGATTATCGTGGCGGGTGTGCCGACCACCAAGGCGCAACTGATAGCCGACTTCGAGCGGCTCGAGGCGGGGCGCGACTCCGCGACCAGTCGCCGCATGCGCGAGTGGATGGCCGCTCGGGTCGCAAACCCAGCGGATGCGGAGGCGTGCCGCGCCTACTACACGCTCTGGTTCCGCCCCTTCTTCGCCGACAGCAGCGACCTGAGCCGAAGCCAGGGCGATTTCTGCGCCGGCACCCCCGAGTCGCGGCGGAACAAGCTCGCTGGGGTCGACCGCTTCACGATGGCCTCGTTGGGCGACTGGGACTGGCGGCCCGCGCTGCGGGCCGTCACCGCGAGAGCGCTGATCGTCCGTGGAACCGCGGATGTGCTGTCCGGCGAACGGGACTGGGCTGCCTCACTGCCGAACGCGCGGTTGTTGGTGCTCGAACGCGCCGGGCACTTTCCGTACCTGGAAGTGCCGGCTCGGTTCTATCCGGCGATCGACACGTTTCTGGCGGGAGGCTGGCCCGACGGCGCCCGGTCCGCTTCGATGCCCTAGCTGCGATATGCGACGTTCGGCGCATGCACCCCACGACCAGCCCGTTCTGTGCTCGGCGAGTCCGCGGCCAACCCGCGCATGCAGCCGACAGGCCGGCCGTGCGCAGAAGGTGAGCATGCGAGCTCGCTGGGCAGGATGGGGTATCGTTGGCGTCGCCACGCTCGGAACTGGTGCGCTCCTAACCGGACCGCCTGGCTGGCTCCTCGACTGGCTGGCAGCCCGCTACCCCGGCTGCCTCTATCGAGTCGCTACCCAGCAACCTGTGGTGGCATTGACTCTGGACGATGGCCCAGATCCCACCACGACCCCGCTGATTGCCGCTGAGCTGCACCGCCACGGCGCACGCGCCACGTTCTTCTTGATTGCTGAGCGCGTACAAGGCCGCGAGCAACTGGTCGATCAACTGGTGGCGGCCGGACATGAACTCGGCAACCACTTCACTCGCGATCGAGCAGGCATCCGACTCAGTGCGGCCGCATTTGCGCGGGACCTTAAGGAAGCGCATGGAGTTCTGGCCGCCCACGGGTCGGTGCACTGGGCGCGACCAGGATCGGGCTGGTACTCACAGACGATGATCGCGACCATGGCGCGGCAGGGCTATCGCTGCGCTCTGGGCTCGGTCTACCCGTACGACGCGATGATTCCGTCGGCTACCTACTCGCGCTGGCATATTCTGCGAAATGTCCGGCCGGGCGCCATCCTCGTGATGCACGACGGCGGCGCACGGGGCCGCCGGACGGTGCGCGTTCTGCGGGCCGTGCTGCCGGAGCTGCAGCGCCGAGGCTTCCGGGTGGTCACGTTGAGCGAGCTCGCCGCTGCGGCCTAGGCCGCAAATGCAGCCGACAGGCAGAAGGCTGCGGCGCTCCGTTCGGGCGCAGTGCCCGTGCGCGGCCAGTGGAACGAACGCTAGTGCGGGCGTTCAGATGATGGCCTGCAGCTGGTTTGCATTTTCGTTAGGCTGCGCCAACGGAGCTCGCCCTAACCAAGAGATCCGGGATGCCGAATCCTCCTACGCTCAGCGAATTCAAGACGGTCGTGCGTGACGCCTTCGGCTACCTTCGACGCGAGTTCGCGTTCCGGGAGGCGGAACCCCCTGCGAGCCAGGTCGAGGGGAACCCCTTTGTCGTATGGTTCGTGAACGCGACAACCTTGGTCCAGGTGCAAGGAATCAATTGGGGCTTCGCTGCTCAAGTGATGCTCGGGCCGGCGGACGCCGGGACTGAGTGGGATGCGACAGTGCCCCTCTGGGCGATCGTCAAACACCGGAGACCCGACCTTTACAACGAGTCCGCGAGATCCGCGGGTCAGCTCGGCGATATTCGTGACTACGCTCATGCTCTCCGAGAGGCGGCCAGCGATGTGCTCATGGGGGACTTTCGCGTCTTCGCTTCGGCCCGCGCCATCATGGAGGCGCAGGCGGCACAACAAAGGAGCCATCAACAAGCGGAAGCGAGGGACCGCAACCATATGGCAGCCGTGAAGGCAGCGGAGGCCGCGTTTCGGGCGCGGGACTTCGGCCGTGTCGCTGAGCTTCTCGGGCCACATGTGGACCTTCTGACACCTGCGGAGCGGGCGAAGCTCGATTACGCTCGCGCACAGATAGGTCGAGCGCCATTGGGGAGCGGGTGACCTTTGGCGCGAAAGATCTGCTGCGGGCTCGCTGTTCCGGAAGCTCCCTTGCGGCCCGCCGGTTATCGCCCGGCGCTGTCTAACCCGCAAATGCAGCCGACAGGCCGGGGTGGGCCCGGGCCCCGTGCGGACACGAGGCTCCTCGAGGCCAGGGGGGCAGTGGAAGCATTGATCGGCGTGGCACGAGGATGATCGCCTGCAGCTGATTGGCATTTCGTTAGACGTCAGGGCAAAGGGATCGCGAGCTCTTTGCAGATCTTCCGAGCCAGGAACTCGTTGATCTCGCGATGGCGAGGCACGGTAGCGCTCTTGCGGATACGACGATTGACGTAGACCGAGTGACGCCCGCCCTCTCGGAACAGCTCACAACCGTGCTGTTCGAGGTGACGAATGAGATCGACTCGCTTCACGCGGTAAGCTTGAGGGGCTCGCGGATGACATCCTCGCCAGCCAGATCCTCTTCGGCCAAGGCGCGGTTCGCTTCAAGGGTCAGCTCGACGGCTTCGCGGAGATTGTCGCGGGCTTCATCCAGGGTGGCGCCTTGGGTATTGGCGCCGGGCAACTCTTCGACGAACGCAACATATCCCTCGGGGACCTTGCGATAGACTGCCGTAAACTCGAGCTGCATGGGAAGTCCCGGGTGTGGGAGGAATTGGGAATCTAGCATCGCGCGGGCCCTGACGTCTAACCCGCAAATGCAGCCGACTCGCCGGGGCGGGCCGGGGGCCCTTTCGGGCGTCACCCTCCCAGAGGCCAAACAGAGCAAGCGTTAATTGGTGCGGGCATCGGCCTGAGGGCCTGCAACTGATTTGCCATTCGCTAGGCCGACGCACGAGCACTCTGCCTGACCGGGAGATCCCACGTGCTTCCACAATTGCTGTTCCCAGCGCTGGGCGTCCTTCTAGTTGCACTGGGCTGGCCAATGGCGACGCGGCGAGTCCGACCGAACCATTGGTATGGGTTGCGCGTGCCGGCCACGTTTGCGGATGAGCACGTGTGGTACGAAGCGAACGCCTTGGCGGGACGTGACACGATGGCCCTGGGAGTAGTGCTGGTCCTGGTCGCAGTGGCACTCCCTCGACTGACCACCTTGCCGGACAGCGCCTACACTGTAGTCTGCGCCGGTATTCTGGGAGTGGGCTCGGTGCTCCTGACCCTGCGCGGCTGGCGCATGGCGAACCGGCTGCTGCGAGAACGACGTGATGGTGCGGGCGCGGCCTAGCCCGCCGCTGACCATCGAAATCGTCGCCGGTGACAATCGCGGTTTCTCCGACACGGTCGACTATGAGGCGGTCGCGATTCGTGAGGGCCTGGTGGTCCTGTCGTGGCGGGAGCGCATCGGAAGCACGATCGTGCATGTCCACACCGCGGTGACACCAGCCAAGGGCGAGTTCATGCGCCTGCGCGGTCGGATTCACATCCTGCCCGCACCGTAACTGCGTGGGGGGGGGTAGCTGCGACCTGTCCGCCGGCTCACACGTCCATTCATCAGATGGAGGTCATCGACTCACTGCGCCGGAGGCTGGACCATGTACCGCCCCTTGTTGCTCCCCCTTCTCCTGCTCGGCATCACCCGGTCCACCCCGGCCCAGATGGTACAGCCGGCCTCCCGGACGCCCGCGGCGGACACCGTGCGGCGAACCCAGGCCGCCGGCAGCACCGGATTCACCGCCGGGTTCGGGGACTGGCCGCCCGACCTGTACTGTAGCGGGCTCACCAACGGGGCCATGGAGACGCTCAACCCCAAGGTGGTGCTGCGCCGGATCCAGCGCGCGGCCCAGTGCGGGGTCCGGCTGGTGATCGTGCCGCCTCGCCGGAGGCTCACCGCGAATGGAATGCAGGAAGGCCAATTTTCGGTGGAGAACGCGAAGCAGCTCGTGGATGAGTATGCGCAGGTGCTCACGCCGCAGACGATCGCGGAGTACCGGTCGACCATTCTGGGGTTGAACCTGGCGGACGACTACACTTGCGTGAAATGCTGGGGTGGCGAGAAGATCACCCAGCAACAGATCGCCGACTGGGCAGCATACGCGCGGGCCAGGCTACCCGGTCTTCCATTGGGTGTGCGGGTGACGCCTGACTGGGTAGAGAAGTATCCGCCGCTGGCGCCGCTGCTGGACTATACCTGGGCGCAGTACCATACGCGCAAAGGCGACCCGAAGGCCTTCTACGACAAGGCCGCCGACGCCGCCCACCGGCTGGGGCTCAAGGTGGTCATGGGCCTCAACGTGAAGGACTGCTACGGGGAGCACACGACACCGTGCAGTCCGTCGGACCTGCTTCGAGTCGGGACCTTGGCGATGAACCATCCCTCGAGCTGTGCCTTCATTAATTGGAGGTATGACGAGGCGATCTGGGACCGGGCCGACGTGCGGGAGGCCTGGGGGAGGCTGATGGACCTGGCGCGGAAGAGGCCGGCGGAGGAGTGTCGCCGGCAGGGCTAATGTCGCACGTGGTCCGCTGTGCGGCAGCCCGATACCAGTTACCCAGCCCCGAGGGTTGAGACATGGCCTACTACCTGGTCACCGCTTCCCCACGAGCGCCGCTGCTCGAGGAGCTGCAGAGGAAGCTCGCCCACGACGAGTTCATGGCACTCCGGCCGTTCGGCCGGGCCCTCTCTTCCTCCCTGCGGCGGGCACGGCAGCTGCCGGATGGGCGGGCGACCTGGGAGGAAGAGGATTACTGTCGGCCGCCGCTGGCCCAGGAACGCGCAGCCGTGCTGGATCACTATTTCGATGACCTGACCGTCGAGCCGGTGGTCGAGGGTACGGGGTGGGAGCTGATCGAGCCGCTCCCCGCGCTGTTTCCATCTCTGAGTCGTTAAGCGGTGTTGGTCCAGGTCACCTCGGCGATCACCGCAAACTTGCCGGGCCACTCGAGCCGGAGCGAGTCGTGGCTCACGCGCATGGTGCTGGTAGTCACGATATTGCCGTCGTTCCAGAGAATGCCGCCCTTCGGATAGACCATGTGGACCTCGATCTCCTGGTCGCCGGCGAGCGGATTGCGGATCGGTTTCGTTTCCAGCTCGACCGTGCCGGGAATGCGGACCCGGCCCCGCTGACCGTTCGTCTCGATCTCGATGGGCCGCAGGATGGGGCCCTCGAACGTCTCGATCGTGCCGGCGATCGCCTCCCAGGGCATGCCGCCGGCCTGGCCCGACAGGATGGTCACCAGGGCGTTCACCTGGTCGGGGCTGGCCCCCTGGTCCACGAACAGCACTACGTGGCCGTGGCCCTCGTGGATGGCGTTGGGGTACTTCGCCGCCACGACGGCGCGAACTCCGCGAAGGTCCACGTCGCCGAGGCGCCCCTCCTGGACGTGATAGCCGATGATGAATTCGCAGATGCCCTCGTTGGGCGTCCCCCCGAAATAGCAGTTGCAGCCGAGTGCGCAATTGCAGGCTTCGACGCTCAGGGCCCGGACGCGGTACGTGGGGCGCGCGGGGACGCTGGCCGTTGACATGCTCGACTCCTTGGGTTGCTTCGCTGCCCTAAGATGGGGCCGGACGGGGTCCGCGGCCAGACGGGCACCGAATGGGGTTCGGCTCATGCGCATCGAGGACATTCGGGTATGAGGAGTAGGCCTCATGCACACGTTGCCGTTCGCGAGCCTGCTCGGCCTGGCCTCGGTCGCCACGGCGCAGCAACCTTGGTCGGGGGAGGAATTCCGTGAGGGGCACCGCGGCCAGGTGGAGAGCCTGGCTTTCAGCCCGGACGGCCAGTGGCTCGCGTCGGCCGACAACAGCGGGACGGTGATCGTCCGCAAGACCAGTGATCCTACCGCGCTTACGCGCCTGGTCGGGGAGAGCTTCACCGAGATCGCCTGGGCGCCGGATGGATCGACCCTGATGGCCGGGGGGCTCGACAGCCTGATCTACATCTGGAGGTGGCGGGCGCCCCAGGCACCGCGGCGCGTACGCTACCCCGGTCCGGTCGAGGCGGTCGCGGTGACCCCCGCGGGCATCGTCCTCGCCGCCGGCGGAGGCGACCATGCGATCCGTCGGTGGAGGCTCGCCGGCCTGACCGAGCTCCCCTCCTTGCGTGGCCATACCGACGATGTGTACACCGTCGAGCCGAGCCCGGACGGACGACTGATCGCGTCAGGCGGGCGCGACCGCACCATTCGCCTGTGGAACGCCGCCACCGGCCGAGCGCTCCGCGTGCTGAGCGGTTTCGATGATAGTATCTACGGCCTCGCCTTCACTCCCGACGGCCGGCAGCTCCTTGCGGCGTGTCGAGACGGGATCGTGCGGGTGTGGGACACTCGGACCTGGGCCCTGGTGCGGCTGCTCGGCGGGCCGGCCAACGCCGTCCACGGTGTGGCCGTCAGTCCACGGGGGAATTGGGTGGCGGGTGCCAGCTTTGACGGTCGGGTCTGGATCTGGTCGCTGCAAGAGCCGCGGGCGCCGACGGCGCTCGACGGGCATCGCGGGAGCGTCAATGGAGTAGCCTTCAGCCCCGAAGGACGATGGCTCGCCTCGGCCGCGAGCGATACCACGGTTCGGCTGTGGGCGCTGCCCTGACTCCGAGCCCGGTTGCTGCCTACCCGAACCCACGAACGAGAGCATGAACATCCTGGTTACCGGCAGCTCAGGCCACATCGGCTCGGCGGTCGCCGCGCGGCTCGCGCAGCAGGCGCGCGTCATCGGCCTCGACCGTCGGCCAGGCCCGTTTACGACCCGGGTCGGGGAGATCGAGGACGACCAGCTCGTGAGGAGCTCGGTCCGAGGCGTGGACGCGGTCGTGCACACGGCAGCGCTCCACGTCCCGGACCTCGGGCGAGCGACTGCGGAGCAATTCCGTCGGGTCAACGTCGACGCCACGCGGAGCCTTCTCGAGGCCGCCATCGCGGCTGGGGTCGCGCGATTCGTGCTGTTGAGCACTACGTCCGTGTACGGCTGCAGCTCCCGCCCCGGGCCGCCCGCCACCTGGGTCGACGAAAGCCTGCCACCCAAGCCTGAGGACGAGTACGACCGGACCAAACTCGAGGCCGAGGCACTCTGTCGGGAGGCTGCCGATGCCCGGCTGACAACGGTGATTCTGCGCCTGGCCCGCTGCTTTCCCGAGCCGGCCCACGAAGTGGCCTTCTATCGTATGTACCGAGGTGTGGACCGGCGCGATGTGGCCGACGCTCATCTGAGGGCGGTGGTGGCGAACGTGAGGGGCTCGACCACGGTCAACATCGCCGGTCCCTCACCGTTCGCGCCGGAGGACATGGACGCGGTGTGGGACGATCCGTGGCCGGTGATCGAGCGGCGGGTGCCCGGCATGCGCGCCAGCTTCGAGCGGCGGGGGTGGCCGCTGCCGCAGCGCATCGATCGCGTCTACGCGATCGACAAGGCGAGGCGCGACCTGGGGTATCTTCCTCGCTTCGGCATTATCGAGCTCATGCGTGAGGAAGCCGCCTGAACGGGCCCGGCGATCTCGACAGTTCTCCTTTGAGGAATCCAGTGGATCAATCCGACGAGCGGCTCCGGCCGCACCCGAGCAATCGATTGGCCGGGCCGGTAGTGCAGCTCGACCTTCCGGATCTTGCGCGCGCGCTGCAGGCCGAGCCCCACCCGGCGAAGGCCGGGCATCGACAGGCCGGCCTGATCCATCGGGGACCACTCCGACTCCTGCTCTTCACGTTCGAAGCCGGCAGTCGGCTGCCGGAGCATCGCGCGCCCGGTCACGTGGTGATTCACTGTCTGCGGGGGGAGCTCGATGTCGAGGCGGGCGCGGCGCGGCATCGGCTGGGATCCGGCGAGGCCCTCGTGCTGGACCCCGACGTACCGCACGCGGTCGAGGCAGTGGCCGAGAGCGACATGCTGCTCACGGTCTGTATGAGTTGACCGGCGTCGCCTCCGGGCCTCGGGGCTGACTCGCAAGCTGCTCGGCGGAACCTGCGGCTATTGCTCCAGCAGCATGTGCTGGAGGGCCCGCCGGGAGTTGACGCCCATCTTGAGGAGCACGCTCTCGGTGTGATGCCGCGCCGTGTGCGTGCTGATGCCCAGCCTGCCGGCGATCTCATCGTTCGTCAGCCGTTGCACCAGCAGGCACGCCACCTGTCCCTCTCGCTCCGTCAGACCGAACCGCTCGCGCAGGACGCCCGGGGGCGGCAGCGCGGGCGTGGTCGGCTCCACGGACACCAGCACGGCGGAGTCCGCGTTCAGCGTGTCCGGACCCACCACGCAGCCGCGCACCCGGTAGCAGGCCGTCGCGGTCTGGACATGCCGCCGTGAGCCGTCGGCATCGGTGGAGCAGATGCCGGTCTCGTGGCCGGCCCCCTGGGTTCGAGCGGTGACGGCGTGGGCCACGCGCTGGACCGCCTCCAGGATGCGGTCGCGCTCGGGCTCTCCTTCGAGCGTATGCCGCATGGTCAGGTTGCGGTGCAGCTCGCGCCCGGTACGGCTGTACAGCACCAGCCGCTCTCCGATCTGATCCAGCATGGATGGGATGACGCCGAGCCAGTGCTCGTACCGCAGGTGAATGCCGAGGCCGGTGCTGAGCACCGGAAGCACGAGCCCGACGCGACTGAATATCGTGTCCAGTCGGTCCGTCGGGAGTGGCGCCGTGCCGTAGAGCAGCGCGATGCGCACGTGCGCCATGGTGCCCTCGACATCCACCGAGATGCCGATCGTGTCATGGATGTCGTGGCGCAGCGCGAAGTCGTTGTAGTAGGCGCTGCGCAGCAGGTCCCGCTGGTCCCAGAGGAGGCGCCGGGACCACCGCGTCAGTCGCAGCGCGTCGCGGCGGACCATCCCATAGTCGAGCGGCGCGAAGTCACGCCGATACTCCTCGATCACGTGCTGAGGCAGGACGTCGCAGTAGGGAGTGCACTCGGAGCCCTGCATGAGGAGCATGACCGCCCGGTCGGCTTCCATCAGCGACCGAAGCCCCGACAGCACCTTCCGGCGCCACACCGTGCATTCCTGGTCCGCCGGGGAGAGCAGCAGGTTGACCGTCTGCTCCAAGTGGTCCAGTCGCACGGGCCGCACGACGGGACTGCCGGAACTCGCGACTAGCGGGAGTGGCGCCTGCACTAGATCCATCACTTCACCCTGCTACTTCTCGCTCTGCGACTTCTGATGCTGGTCTGCGGTTATGCTGCTTCGGAAGCCGAGCGCTTCCGACGACACCGCCGCCTCGCCGAGAACCGGCCCCACGGGAGAGGGCTGACAGCTGAGGTGAATCCAGACAGTTGTGTATCGAACCTGTCACAACATGGGCATTCACACCCCACTTTGTACATGGGTAATTCTTTCCCGTTTACAGGGCCATTTCGGCGTTGATGGCCGTTTCGGCTGCGGTACGGTGGATGACATTTGGACACCGGTTGACAAGCGCAAGGACCGCTGATCACCTTGCGATCAGCGCGAGCGACACACGACCACGAGATGGCGATCGGGCGATCGCGATTCCTTCGCGCCCTGGCCGACTAACCCCCTAGTCGCAGGCTTCTCCGCAATCCATTGACCCCGTCGGGAGGACCGCTCCCGACCTTCGCCGGGCCCCGGCTTTCGCGGCGTCCTCACGCTCGCGCGCTTGCGCGCGCGCGGACGCGGTGGCCCGTGGGCTGCGCGACCGGCGCTCACGCAAGCTCTCCTCACGCAAGCTCTCATGGAGGGAATCACATGACCGCAGGCAGCACCACCCATTCGCCGCCGACAGGCTACGCCGCGGCCGCCCGACTGGCGCGGACCCTGCTCCTCCCTTTTGCACTGGCCGCTACGGCGGCCTGCAATGACCTCGACCCCAACCAGCCGGCACGATCGACCGGGGTCACCGATCCGACGACAGAGCTGGCCAAACGGCCGGCGCGCATCGTCCGCCTCATCGTGACGCCGGATACCGCTACCGTAGCGAGCGGTGCGATGCGCTCGTTCAGCGCGGTGGGCGTGCGCCGGGACGGCTCGCAGGTGCCGGTGACCCCGACATGGACCGCTACCGGTGGCACCGTGGACACGGCGGGAACCTTCAAGGCGGGCGCGACGGCCGGAGCTTACCGGGTGATCGGCTCGTTGCAGAGCGGTGGTCTCGCGGACACGTCCCGGGTCACCATCGTGGGGGCAAGCACGACGCCGACGCTCGCGTCTGTCTCGCTCACGCCTGCAACGGTCACCCTGTCGGCGGGTGGGACGCAGCAGTTCACGGCCCGGGGGACCTGGAGTGACGGCTCGACGACCACCCTCACGCCCGGCTACGACGTCACGGGAGGCACGATCAGCTCCGCCGGCATGTACACGGCCGGGCAGACCGCCGGCACCTTCCGGGTAATCGCCACGGCACCCGGCACGACGCTCGCCGACACGTCAGCCGTCACGATTACCTCCGTGACGCCACCACCCGTGAATACGGCCTCGTGCTTCGACCGCGGGCCGGCCACCATGACGGTGAGCGGAACGCAGTCGAGCCGGCTGGACAACCGGACCGGGCTTGCGGCCAACGCGATCATCGATGCGCGCACGGCGTACTGGCCGCAGGTGGACGATTATCCGGTCCTCGTCGGGGGCGGGAACGGCTGGTGCTGGACCGGGGGCCGCATCGAGGGCTTCTGGAGCGATCAGACCACCTGGTCGGACATGCACGGGCGCACCGCCTTCGAAGACTACGGAGGCGCCAACACCGTGCTCGAGGCGCTCTACCTGCGTAACTACGGCGACGGCCTCACCATCCGCATCACCGCCGATAACTGGACCCTGCGCCGCTCGCACTTCGTGCACATGCGGGACGACTGCATCGAGAACGATTACGAGCGCGGCGGCCTGGTGGACGACGTCCTGTTCGAGGGGTGCTACAGCGGCTTCTCGGCGCGGCCGAGCGACTCCAAGCTCGGGACCTACTCGGGCGCGAACAACGTCTGGACCATCCAGAACTCCCTGGTCTGGCTGGAACCCATGGCCCAGCCCTACAAGGGCACCCCGCCCAACACCAGCGGCTTCTTCAAGTGGGACAAATCCAGCTACAACAGCAGCCCGCAGCTGGTGCTCCGCAACAACATCTTCCGCGCGGACATGACGCCGGCCGACGGGACGCTGTGCCTGGCGCCGCCGGGCAAGGTGGCGGAGAGCGTCAACAACGTGATCGTGTGGCTGGGCGCGGGCACGTACCCGTGCCTGCCGCTCCCGCCGGGCTGGACCCTCACCACTGACCGGAGCGTGTGGGACAATGCGGTGACCGCCTGGAAGGCCGCTCACCCCGGTCTCTGACCGGAGTCGGCTCCGGGTAGGACGTTCCAGCCCTACCCGGGGCATCGGCGGCGATTCAGCTTCCTCGCCACACGCTCTCGGAATTCTCGGCGGGTGCATCGAGTGGTGCACCCGCCGCCTTCCAGCTCGCGGACGACGAACACCGTGACGGATACCACCACAATCCGACGCACTGCGGTGCTGTTCATGCTCGCCTGGTCCTGCGCCGCCGCAGACGGTGCCGGTCCGCTGACCATCAATCCCCCGGCGCTCGTGGGCCTCACCGTCTCGCCGAAGACGAGCGTGGTCGGCGTCAACACCACGCTCAAGCTCGAGGCGGTCGGCCGTCGCGAGGACGGCAGCGCCGCCCACGTGCTCCCGACATGGAGCGCCAGCGGCGGACGGGTGGATGGGGACGGGCGGTTTCATTCCGCGACGACGGGGTCGTTCCAGGTGATCGCCGCCGACAGCGTGTTCGCGGACACGGCCCAGATCCAAGTGGTGCGACCAGGCCCCCCGCCCGACACGACGACCTGCGCCGGCCGTGGCGGGCCGACCCTGACCGAGGCTGGGACCCATTCCAGTCGGTTCGATGAGCGGACCGGCGTGCCCGCCGGTGCCGTCGTCGATGCCCGCGGCGCGGATTGGCCCCAGGTGGCCGACTACGCGGTGCTGGTGGGCGGTGGCGATGGCTGGTGCTGGACGGGCGGTCGTGTCGAGGGCTTCTGGAGCGATCAGACCACCTGGCTGGGCATGCACGGGCGCACGGCCTTCGAGGATTACGGGGCGGCCCACACCGTGCTCGAAGCGCTCTATCTCAGGAACTACGGCGACGGGCTCACCATCCGCATGACCGCCGACGACTGGACCCTGCGCCACTCGCACTTCGTGCACATGCGGGACGACTGCATCGAGAACGACTACGAGCGCAGTGGCCTGGTGGACGACGTGCTGTTCGAGGGGTGTTACAGCGGCCTGTCGTCGAGGCCGAGTGACTACCAGGTGGGGACCTACTCGGGCGCGAACAACAGGTGGACGATTCAGAACTCCCTGCTCTGGCTCGAGCCGATGGCCCAGCCCTTCAAGGGGACTCCGCCGAACACCAGCGGGTTCTTCAAGTGGGACAAGTCCAGCTACAACACGAGCCCCCAGCTCGCGCTCCGCAACAACGTCTTCCGGGCGGACATGACGCCGGCCGACGGGACGCTGTGTCTCGCGCCCCGGGGCAAGGTGGTCGAGAGTGTGAACAACGTGATCGTGTGGCTGGGTGCGGGCACGTACCCGTGCCTGCCGCTCCCGCCGGGCTGGACCCTCACCACTGACCGGAGCGTGTGGGACGATGCGGTATCGGCGTGGAAAGCGGCCCATTCGGGATTGTAGGCTCGGACTCGCAACACCGGTGCGAGCCGCCCTCGCGACGGAACGTTCCCACTCGCTCCAATCCCCCTGGTCGCCTGGGGACAATCTTCCCATGTGGAGCGAAGCGGCCTTCGTCATAATGCGTTAGGTCGTCTCGATCGGTTTCGGTCCTCATCACGCTGGCGCACCGTGCACCCGCTGTCCGCGCAGGCTTCAGAATCGCCGCATCACTCACCGGGCCCCGACAGCGCGCATGCGGGTGCGGATCCGGTCGCCGGTACCGCGCTGTCGCTGGTCACCCTGCACAACGTCCTCTCGCTCGCGAAACGGCGCTGGCGACTCGTGCTCGGCGTCGCGCTGGTCACGGCCTTGTTCGTCACCGCTGTCGTCGTGCTGCAGGCCCCGGTCTACCGGTCGCGCGCGGCGATTCGGCTCGCCGACCCGGAGCGGCCGCTCGTGGTCGGCATGGAAGAACCGGTCGTGCCCAAGGACCGGACGATCAACCCGGTTCTCATCCTGGTCGAGCTGCTCCGCAGCCGCGCCGTCATTGGCGAGGTAGTCGATTCCCTCAGCCTCCGGGCGCGCCCGCTGGGCGGCTTCCTCTCCTTGTCCCGTCTGTCGCCCACCGGCTTCGTCGAGCTCCGGGCCGCGCCGCACGCTCGCACGGATACGATCGCGCTCGAGTTCGATCCCGAGACCGTCACGCTGCGGACGCGGGAGGCCAGCGTGGAGGGCCGGTACGGGGAGCCGCTCACCCAGGGAGCGATCACCGTCGTCGTCCACCGGCGGCCCTCGGTCGACCGGGTGGCCTACGAGATCCTCCCGCGGGAGCGAGCCATCGACCGCGTGCTCAAGGATCTCGCGGTGACGCCGCGCAAGGCGACCGATATCGTCGACGTGGCGTACACCACGGATGACCCGGTACTGGCTCAGCGACTGAGCAACCTGGTGGTGGAGACGTTTCGCGCTGTGCAGGAGCGGGCGGTGCAGGCTCAGGCGCAGCGAAGCGCCGAGTTCCTCGATGGCCAGCGAGCGCGCATCGCCGATTTGCAACGGGGGGCGCAGGAAGAGCTGGCGTCGTTCCAGAAGAACCGCCGGATGGGCACGATGGCGGGACGTCTGGATGCCCGGCAGTCGGATCTCGCGACCCTCGACATGCGCCTGTCCGAGCTGGACGCCGATCGCCGAGTGTACCAGACGCTGCTGCGCCGACTCGAGACCGGATCGGAGCAGGATCACGTCGCGGCGCTCCGTGAGGTGGCCTACGCGCCCGAGCTGGCCAACGACGAAGTGATCCAGCGGCTGTACCCGCAGGTGCTGCAGTACCAGGTGCGGGTGGACTCGATGAAGAGTGGACCCCACGCGCTGGCGGCCGGGAATCCCGATCTGATCCAGGCCGTCTCGGTGCTGCACTCGACTCGCGAGGAGCTGGCGGACGCGGTGCGCGCGCGTCTCACCTCCACGGAGGCTCGGCGCACGGCCCTGCTGGCCACCCGCGCCAGGACGACGGCGGCGGCCGAGGACACCCCGGCGCTCGACGCCGAGGAAGCGCGCCTCCAGCACCGGGTGGACATTCTGGTCACGGCCACGGACCAGCTGCAGGTCGAATACCAGAAGGCGCGCCTGGCGCAGGAGCTCGCGGCGGGTGACGTGCGGATCGTGGACGCGGCGCCGCTGCCCTACGAGCCGTACGGTCTGCCAGACGCGGGGAAGATCGGGCTGGGCCTGTTCCTGGGCCTCCTGCTGGGTCTCGCGACCGCGGCGGCGCTGGATTCGATGAGCCGGGTGATCCATCGGCCGGAGGAAGTCGAACGGCTGTTGGCCGTCCGCCCCCTGGGGGTCATCCCGCCGATGGGGAACGGGAACGGGCGCTCCCCGCTCCGCCGTGCCTTGCAGCATCGCCACCGGCACGCGAATGGCAACGGCAACGCGGAGCCGGCCCTGCTCGGTACGGAACCATTTCGCCGGGTGTACAGCAGCCTGGTGCCCGGCTGGGGCTACGGGCGTCGCACGATCCTGGTGACCAGCACCATACCGCAGGAGGGGAAGACTCTGACCGCCGCGAACCTGGCGGTCATCTTCGCCGGCGAGGGCGCGCGCGTGCTGTTGATCGACGCCGACATTCGCCGACCGAGCCTGCATCGAGCCTTTCACACGGCGTCGGCGCCGGGGCTCCGGGACGTTTTCGTCGACCCCCCGGCGCCCATCCCGAACGTCTTCAGCTTCGCGCCGAGCGTCGAGCGAGGCGCACCGATCGAACGGCCCGATCCCGCGCACGAAGCCATCCAGTCGACCTGCGTGCCCGGGGTCTCGCTGCTCGCGGCAGGAAGCCGGGTGGGTAGCCTGGCCGACCTCAAGAGCACCCGCATGCGGGACCTTCTCACCCGGGTCGGGGAAGGATTCGACGTCATCATCCTGGACTCGCCGCCCGTGCTCGTGAGCGCGGACGCGGCGATCCTGGCCCCACTGGTCGATGGGGTCATCTTCGTCATCCGTGCCGGCCAGACCGAGCGCCACGCCATCGAGCAGGCCCACGAGCAGCTGGGCAGCGCGGGCGGGCACGTGCTGGGCACCGTGCTCAACGATCCTGCCGGCGAGATCTCGAAGTACGGCCGCTACTACTACTTCGAAGAGGAGACCGCGAAGGAGGTCTCGTGACTGGTGCGCCGACCCGCACGGATCGGGTGCTGGCCGGCTGGCTTTGGCTCTCGACAGGGAGCGGCGTGCAAGGCGTCCTCACGGTCCTCACCGTCGCGGTGCTGGCGCGCCTGCTGACCCCGGCGGACTTCGGCCTGGTTTCCGCGGCGCTCATCGCCAGCAATTTCTCCCGCCTCTTGCCCGAGAGTACCGTCGGGGCCGCGCTGATTCAGCGGCTCGAGCTGCGGCCCGCCCACGTGCGGACCGCGGTCGCGATCGCCTGGCTGACGGGGATCGGCACGGCGCTCCTGCTCTGGGCCGTGGCCCCGTTCATCGGGGAGCTGCTTCGGATGCCGGGCCTGCCGCCGGTGCTGCGCGCGCTGGCCTGCCTGCAGCCGATCATCGCCGTGGGCGTCGTGCCCGAGGCCCTGCTCCGCCGCGCGCTGCGCTACCGCATCGTCGCCCAGGCACGCGCCTTCGCGTCGGCGGTGGGTTATGGCGCGGTCGGCATCGGACTGGCGGCGTACGGCGCGCGGCAGTGGGCACTGGTGGGGGCCGCCGCGGCGCAGGCGATCCTCATGACGCTCGCGATGCAGCGGTTCGGGCGGGCCCCACTGCGCCCGGGGTTCGAGCCGCGAGCGGCGGGTGAGCTGATGACCTTCAGCGGTGGATTCCTTCTCGCTCGAGCCGGCAACTATGCGGCCGGGCAGGGCGACAATCTCGTGGTCGCACGATGGCTGGGCGCCGGGGCATTGGGCGTCTACGATCGTGCCTACCAGCTGATGGCGGCGCCGGCCATGCTGCTCGGCCAGGCGCTCGATGAGGCGCTGTTCCCCGCGCTCGCCCAGATCCAGGCGGACCGCTCCCAGGTGGCGTCGGTCTACCGCCGTGGCGTGGGGGCCGTCGCGCTCGTGATGCTGCCCGCCAGCATCGTCCTCTGCATGCTGGCACCCGAGATCGTGCTGGTGCTGCTCGGGCCCCAGTGGATCCGGGTTGTGCTGCCGTTCCGCATCCTCGCGCTCGGACTGCTGTTCCGGACCAGCTACAAGATCAGCGACGCGTTCGCGCGTGCGCTCGGTGTCGTGTACCGCCGCGCCTGGCGTCAGTGGGCCTTTGCCGGCCTCGTCATCGGCGGCGCCGTCGTGGGGCAGCGTTGGGGGACGGCCGGCGTGGCAACCGCCGTGGTGGCGGCGCTCGCGCTCAACTTCCTGCTCCAGGCCCAGCTCATCGTCGGCCTGGTGGAGCTGCCGTGGCACCGCTTTGCCGCCGCGCACTGGCCCGGGGCTCGACTTGCTTTGGTGGTGGGCATCCCGGTGGCGGCCGTCGCGGCGGCTGCGCGCGAGCTGATCGGCATGCCTCCCATCGCCACCCTGGCGCTGGCGTCGCTGCCGGTGGTGGCGACCGTCTGGGTTGCGTTCTCCTCGGGCGCCCGCTGGCTCGGCCCGGAGGGAGCCTGGCTGATCCTCCGCCTGGCGGAGCTTCGGCACCGACGGGCACCCGCGGCCGCGCCCGGAGTGCCCGCGTGACCACGACGCTGCCGCCGGTCCAGGACTCGGAGCACGGACTCTGGGTGCACGCGCCGCCACGGCCGCGGCCGCCGCGGGCCCGGCCACGCTGGCTGGACCCCGCCTGTCTCGTCGTGATCAGCGCTCTGATGGTGCTGTACCCCGTCGAATACGATACGGGCCGCCACAACTTCAGCCTTGGCGACGGAGTGATCGTCCTGGTCGCGCTGGCGTACGTCGCGCGGGCCCAGCGCGTGCCGGTGCCGCTCCCGCGCTACGCGTCGTACGTGCTCGCCCTGGCGGTCGTGTCCATCGCGTCGGCCACGGCCAATGTCGTGGTGGCCGAGCCGTTCTTCACCGGTACGCGGGCCACGCTGGTGGAGACCTCGAAGCTGATCATGGCCACGCTCTGGATGTGCGTGACCTTCTGGCTGCTGTGCCGACACTTCGCCCGGCGGTTTCTGCAGCTGTCGCTCACCTCGATTGCCTTCGCCACCGCCTCGGCGGCCGGAGCGATCGCGATGACCGTGACCGAGGTGACCGACGCCCGGCCGAGCGGCCCGTTCGACAATTCCAACCTGTACGGCGGCTATCTCTGCTTCAACGTGTTCCTCGCGCTCGCCGCGTACAGTGTCCTGAAGGTCTACCCGGACCGCGAGGGTCGGCCGCTGCCCGCGCTCTTTCGGGTCAGTCGGCCGGCGCTCCTGCCGGCGTGCCTGCCCGTACTGCTGCTGGGGATCCTCTCGACCGGCTCGCGGGGCGCGTTG
>DATEJD010000301.1:0-14930 GCA_035278325.1 Gemmatimonadales bacterium
GCCGCCGCCGCTTCGCGCTCGACGGCCGCCCGGCGGGCGTGCAGCGAGGGCAGGCCGTTGCGGGTGGAGCTCAGGATCTGGTCGAGGGTGACGGGCATCTTGTCCTTCGGCCGGTCTTCGGGTATTGTTGTTCGGGCTCTATTCGGTCGCACCGCGGACGAGGAGGAATGTGTGCCCCTGACCAAGCGACAAAGCGAAATCCTGACGTTCCTGCAAACTCACATCGTCGACCATGGCTACGCGCCTAGCTTCGAGGAGATCGCGGAGCGATTCGGCTTCCAGTCGCTCGCCACGGTGCACGAGCACCTGACGAATCTCGAGCGGAAGGGCTACATCCGCCGCTCGTACAATGAAAGCCGCTCCATCGAAGTGCTGCCGCCCCGGGGCACCTCCGCGGCCACCGAAGTCCCGCTGCTGGGTAAGGTCGCCGCCGGCACCCCTATCGAATCGCTGATGCACCAGGAAACCATCCCGGTGCCCGACCAGATGCTCCCCCGTCGGGGTCCCAACTACGCGCTCCGGGTCCAGGGCACCTCCATGATCGACGAGCACATCATGGACGGCGATGTCGTCGTCGTGCACGGCAAGCAGACCGCCGAGAACGGTGAGATGGTCATCGCCCTGGTCAACGGCAGCGAGGCCACCGTGAAGAAATTCTACCGCGAGGCCGGCGGATGGATCCGGCTGCAGCCGGCCAACGCCACCATGCAGCCGATGCGGTTCCAGGAGCGGGACGTCCTCATCCAGGGCGTCGTGGTGGGCGTCATCCGCAAGTACTGATCGCCGTCTCGAGTCATCCTGAGCGGAGCGAAGGAGCCATGCGTCGGCTCATGCCCCCTTCGCTCCGCTCAGGGTGACTCGGGGAGCGGCCTCACGCAGCCGGTTCAACACCCTCATTCCGGCCCCGCACTCCAGCGCCTCCGTGGCCCTGGCTACCGATTCCTCCAGTGTCCACCCTCGTCCCGACACGTAGAGCGCGGCCGCGGCATTGAGCAGCACCGCGCAGCGCTCGGCGGTTGTACCACCACCATCGAGCAGCCGCTCCACCCGGCGCGCGTTCTCCTCCGGCTCACCCCCGGCCAGATCGTCCAGGTCGTCGCACTGGAGTCCCAGCGCGCCGGGCTCGACCTCCCACCGCGACACGCCGCCGTCTCGCACCTCCCAGACGTGGGTCCGCCCCGAAGGGCTGACCTCGTCCATGCCGACCGCGGCGTGCACCACCAGCGCGTGCGCCGCGCCGAGCCGAGCGAGCGCGGCGGCCACAAGCGGCGCCCGGTCTTCCGAGGCCACTCCGATGACCTGGCGGCGTACGCCCGCCGGGTTCGCGAGCGGCCCAAGCAGGTTCATGATGGTGGCCACGCCGAGCTCCTTCCGCACCGGGCTCACGTGCCGCATGGCCGGGTGATACGAGGGAGCGAACAGGAACACGAGGCCGGCCTCGCGCAGCACCACTGTGGCCCGGGCCGGCGGCAGACCGATATCGACACCGAGCGCCTCCAGCACGTCGGCGGAGCCCGAGCGGGAGGTGTAGCTCCTGTTGCCGTGCTTGGCGACGGGCACGCCGGCTCCCGCCACGACGAACGCGGCGGCGGTCGAGAGGTTGAGCGTGCCCACCTGCCCGCCCCCTGTGCCGCAGGTATCGACCATCCCATCGTGACCGCTGTCGAGGCGCACCATGGCCTGACGCAGCGCCTGCGCCGCCCCTGCCACCTCATCGGCGGTCTCGCCCTTGGCTCGGAGGCCCATGAGCAAGGCCGCCGTCTGCACCGCCGTCGCCTCGCCCGCCATGACCACCCCGAACGCCGCGGCGGCGGCCTCGGCCGTAAGCGACTGGCCCTGGGACAGCTGCTGGATGGCGTGGCGAAGCGGAGCGTCCTGGGTCACGGGCGGTCGCGGTCGGGGCGTCGGTGAGCGTGCGCTGGGAAGCGTCGAAAGTGTATGCGCGGAAGCGGCCTTTTGTCAATCACGACAAGCAGTTGCGCAGCTTGCTCGGGGGGTCGTTTCCCGCTAGATTGCGGGCCGATGAGCCGGACCTTTCTTGCCACGCTGCACTTCGACGGCACCGGGTTTGTCGGATGGCAGCGCCAACCGGCCGGCCGTTCGGTCCAAGCCGAGTTCGAGCGCGTCCTGGAGCGGCTCTTCGGCACCCGCGCCCCCGCTCACGCGTCAGGCCGCACCGATGCGGGCGTGCACGCGGAAGGGCTCGGCGTGAGCTTCTCCGCCCCCGATCACTGGACCCCCGCCGACCTTCGCCGCGCGCTCAACGCCCTCCTCCCCCGGGCGTGCTGGGTCGCCGGGGTCCAGCCGATGCGGCCTGACTTCCACGCCCGGAAGAGTGCGCTCACCCGCCGCTATCGTTACGACATCGGCACCGACGATGCCTCCGCCTCGCCGTTCCGGCGGCCGTTCGAATGGGCGCTCGCCCGCCCGCTGGATCTGGCCGCGCTTCGGGCCGGTGCCACCCTGCTGCATGGCGAGCACGACTTCAGGGCGTTCGCCGCGACCGGACAGGAAAAGCGTCACTACCGCTGCCGAATCGCGGTGGCGGAGTGGAGCGAGCGCAGCGCTCGACGCGGCGTGAGCTTTCAGGTGGAGGCCGACCGCTTCCTGCACCACATGGTTCGGATGCTGGTCGGCACCATGGTCGATGTCGGCCTCGGGAGGCGGCCGCTCTCGGATATCGAGATGCTGCTCGAGGTCGGCGACAATCAGCGCACCAGCCCGCCGGCCCCGCCGCAGGGACTCTACTTCGTACGCGCGACCTATCCGGCGGAGCTGTACCTGGAGCGCCCCGAGGCGCCGCCGGCGGCCCAGGGTGCCCTGGTGCCGGATGCATAACCGCGCGCTCCTCATCCTGCTGCTCGCCGCCGCGTGCCGCGACCGCGGCGCGACCGCCCATCCGAACACCGTCTCGGTCAGCACCTCCGCGGCACAGGTGGCGGCGCGGACAGCGGCGGATGCGCAGCTCAACACCACGCGCCGGACGGCGCTGGTGGCCGCCGTTGAGCGGGCCTCCGGCGCGGTCGTCTCCATCAACGTGACCTCCACCCGCGAGGCGCCGCCGCGGTCTCCCTGGGACTTCTTCTTCGTGCCCGAGGGTGCCCGCATCGTCCAGGGGTACGGAACCGGGTTCATCATTCGGCCCAACGGGATCATCGTCACCAACCAGCACGTGGTGGCCAACGCCACCAAGGTCGTGGTCACCCTGCCCGACGGTACCGACCTCCCCGCCAAGGTCCTCGGCGAGGATCCGCTCACCGACATCGCCGTCGTCAAGGTCGAGCGGCAAAACCTGCCCACCATGCCCACGGGCCACAGCACCGACCTCATGATCGGCGAGTGGGTGGTAGCGATGGGCAACCCCTACGCGTACCTGCTGGGCAACGCGGAGCCCACCGTCACAGTGGGCGTGGTGAGCGCCACCTCGCGCAACATCCTGCCCAGCGGCGATCAGACCGGCCTCTACCTGGACATGATCCAGACCGACGCGGCCATCAACCCCGGCAACTCGGGCGGGCCGCTCACCAATGCGCTGGGCGAGGTGGTCGGGGTCAACTCGAGCATCTTCAGCAACAGCGGTGGGTCGGTGGGTCTCGGGTTCGCGATTCCGATCGAGCGCGCGCTGCGCGTCGCCGACGAGATCATCAAGAACGGCTCCGTGCGGCGCGCCTGGGTCGGACTCGACGTCGAGGGCGCGGCGGCCATGCGCAACTGGAAGAGCGCCGGCGGTGTGGTGATCACCTCGGTGACGCCCGAGGGACCGGCCGCCCGGGCCGGCCTCAAGGAAGGCGACGTGCTGGTGGAGGCCAATGGCAAGCGGCTCCGCAACTACCTCGACTGGGAGGCGGTCAAGCTCGACCTCCACGTCGGCGATCAGGTGGATCTGAGCATCCGGAGCGGGGGCGGCACCGTACGCCGTCGCATCGTCACCGGCGATCTACCCACCGTGACCGCGGAGAAGGTCACGGTGCTCCAGGACCTGCAGCTGGTCAATGTGACGCCACAGATCCAGGCCGAGCGCGGGATCCGGAGCGACCAGGGCGCGCTCATCTTCAAGATCTCCCCGCAGGTGAGCCGTGCGACGGGGCTCCGCGAGGGCGACGTGATCGTCGGCATCAATCGGAGCGCCGTCCGCAACGCCTCGCAGGTGGAGGACCTGCTCAACGTGCGCTCGGGTGAGGTCATCCGAGTCTATCTCGAGCGCGACGGCGACATCACCTTCACCGATCTCGTGTTCCGATGACCGACGACCGCTGGCGCTCGCCGCTCGGCACCCGCTACGCCTCGCCGGCGATGCAGCTGCTCTGGGGCGAGTCGCACCGCATCGGGCTGTGGCGCCGGCTGTGGCTCGCGCTGGCGGAGGCGGAGCGCGAGCTCGGTCTAGTCATCCCGGAGGAGGCGCTGGCCCAGATGCGCGCCCACCTCGACGATGCCGATCTGGCCGCGGCTGCCCGCTACGAGCGGCGCTTCCGGCACGACGTCATGGCGCACGTCCACGCCTTCGGCGATCAGGCGCCGGCGGCGCGGCCGTTCCTCCATCTCGGCGCCACCAGCGCGTTCGTCACCGACAACGCCGACCTCATCGTCATGCGCGACGGGCTCCGCCTGCTGCTCGGGCGCCTCATCGCCGTGCTGTCGGCGCTGGAGGGGTTCGCCCGCCGCACGGCCGATGTTCCGTGCCTGGCCTACACCCACTTCCAGCCGGCCCAGCTCACCACGGTGGGCAAGCGCGCCACGCTCTGGATGCAGGACTTCGCGCTCGATGTCGAGGAGCTGATCCATCGCCTCGAACGCCTCCGCTTCCGCGGCTGCCAGGGCACCACGGGCACCCAGGCGTCGTTTCTGGAGCTGTTCGGCGGCGACCATGAGAAGGTGCGGGAGCTCGAGCGCCGCGTCACCGCGAAGCTTGGCTTCCGTGAGCAGGTTGCCGTCACCGGCCAGACGTACCCTCGGAAGATGGATAGCGCGGTGCTCGACGCGCTGAGCGGCGTCGCGCAGTCCGCCGCCAAGATGGCGAGCGACCTCCGCCTGCTGCAGCACGAGGGCGAGCTGCTCGAGCCCTTCGAGTCGGAGCAGATCGGGTCGAGCGCCATGGCCTACAAGCGGAACCCCATGCGGGCCGAGCGCATCGCGGGGCTCGCCCGGTTCGTGATCTCGCTCCAGGCCAACGGCGCGCACACCGCGGCGAATCAGTGGCTGGAGCGCACCCTCGACGACAGCGCCAACCGGCGGCTCACGCTGCCCGAGGCGTTCCTCGGCGCCGACGCCATTCTGGTGCTGGCGACCAACATCGCGGCCGGACTCGAGGTCCGGGAGGACGTGATCCGCCGGCACGTCGCCGAGCAGATGCCGTTCATGGCCACGGAGCGCTGGCTCATGCTCGGCGTCGCGGCCGGCGGCGACCGACAGGCGCTGCACGAGGTCATCCGCCAGCACAGCCTGCAGGTGGCGGAGGCGGTGAGCCGGGGCGGGGTCAACGATCTGCTGGACCGCCTGTCGCTCGACCCGGCCTTCCACGCCGTGCCCGCCGCGGCGCTCCGCGCCGAGCTCGAGCCGGCGAGCTACACCGGCCGCGCCGCGCGTCAGGTGGGTGAGTTTCTGGACGAATACCTGCACCCGCTGCTCGAGCGCTCGCGGCCGCTGGCCGCGGAGACCGGCGGCGCGGAAGTTCGCGTATGAGCCCACCCGCCGGCTCCGGCCAGGTCCTTCGGGAAAGCCGCCTGCCGCTGCCGCTGCTCCGCCGCGGCAAGGTGCGCGAGGTGTACGAGGTGAACGCCGACCACCTGCTCATGGTGGCGAGCGATCGCGTGAGCGCGTTCGACGTGGTGATGCGCGAGCCCATTCCCCGGAAGGGCGCGGTGCTCACCCAGATCAGCGCGTTCTGGTTCGAGCGCCTCGCGGACGTGTTCCCCTCGCACTACGTCACTGCGCGCGCGGCGGAGATCGTCGCCAGGGTGCCCGTGCTCGAGGCGCACGCCGGGGAGCTCGCCGGCCGCGCGATGCTGGTCCGACGCACCGTGCCGGTGCCGTTCGAGTGCGTGGTGCGAGGCTATCTCTCGGGGTCCGCCTGGGCGGAATACCGCGACCGGGGCACCCTCGCCGGCGAGCCGCTGGCGCGCGGGCTCAGGGAGAGTGCCCCGCTCGATCCCCCGCTCTTCTCGCCCGCCACCAAGGCGGAGAGCGGGCACGACGAGAACGTCACCATGGCCCGGATGGCCGATGTCATGGGCCGCGAGCTCACTCTTCGGCTCAGGGACGCGAGCTTCGCGGTCTACCGCGCCGGGCGGGATCACGCGGCGTCCCGCGGGATCATCATCGCCGATACCAAGTTCGAGTTCGGCACCGCGCCGGATGGCAGCCTGCTCCTGATCGACGAGGTGATGACGCCGGACAGCTCGCGGTTCTGGCCGGCCGACCGCTACGTCACGGGGCGGAGCCAGCCCAGCTTCGACAAGCAGCCGTTGCGCGACTACTTGGCCGGGCTCCGTACCGCGGGCCACTGGAACGGCGAGTCGCCGCCCCCGCCGCTCCCGCCCGAGGTGGTCCAGGCCACCAGCCTGCGCTACCTCGAGGCGTTCCGCCTGATCACCGGGCGGGAGCTGGAGGACGCCGCGTGATCCGCACGGCACCGGAGGGCCGGTGGTTCATCGTGGTGGCGTGGGCGGTGGCGCTGGTGCTGATCGGGCTGGCGGTGGCCAAGACGTCGGCGTGGTGGATCGTGGCAGCGGCGGCGTGGGGAGTGCTGGCCGTCTGGGTGGTGGCCTTCTTCCGCGATCCGGAGCGCGCGTGGTCGCGCGGCGAGCGGCTGATCGTCGCTCCGGCCGACGGCAAGGTCGTGAGCATCACGCAGGTGGATGAGCCCGCCTTCCTCGGGGGGCGGGCGGAGCGAATCTCGATCTTCATGAACGTGTTCGACTGTCACGTGAACCGGTATCCCGCCGACGGCACCGTGGCGTATCGCCACTACACTCCCGGCGAGTTCGGGCATGCCGGCGCGGACAAGGCCAGCCTTACGAACGAGCAGAGCTCGATCGGGCTGGCGACCGCCAAGGGGAAAGTGCTGATCCGTCAGATCGCCGGCCTGGTGGCCCGCCGGATCGTCACCGATCACCAGCCGGGCCGGGTGGTGCATCAGGGCGAGCGGCTGGGCATGATCCGGTTCGGCTCGCGGGTGGACCTGTTCCTGCCGCTGGGCACCCGCGTGCTGGTGCACGTGGGCGACACCACGCGGGTGGGGGTAACGGTGGTGGCCGAATGGAGCTGATCCCGCGCCGGAGTGGCGGCAGCCGGCGTCCGACGATGCGGCAGGTGGTCGTCGTGATGCCCAGCGCCTTCACGCTCGGCAACCTGTTCTTCGGATTCTGGGCGATCGTGTCCGCCTTCAACGGCAACTTCCGCTGGGCGGGCTGGTTCATCGTCTTCTCCGGCATCCTCGACATGCTCGACGGCCGGGTGGCGCGCATCTCCAACACCGGGTCGCGCTTCGGCGCTGAGCTCGACTCGTTGGTGGACGTGATCTCGTTCGGCGTGGCCCCCGCCCTGCTGATCTACTTTCTCGATTTCGCCAGCGCGGGCCGGTTCGCCTGGATCCTGTCGTTCATCTATGTCACCGCGGTGGCGCTCCGACTGGCCCGATTCAACGTGACCGCCGCCGGCAAGCCCTCCACCGGCTGGTTCACGGGGCTGCCCTCGCCGTCGGCCGGTATGACGCTGGCGGTCTATTACCCGTTCAGTCAGACCGAGTGGTACCGCGCGAGCATCGCCTACCTCGACCTGCAGCACCAGGGGCTGGTGGTGCTGATGCTGCTGCTCGCCGTGCTGATGGTGAGCAACGTCAAGTATCCCAAGTTCCCCCCGATCGGCCTCAGGACCCCGAAAGGGTTGTTCGGGCTGGCGGTGCACCTCGCCATCCTGGTCGGCGCGGTGCTCGCACCCGAGTATTTTCTGTTTCCGTTGGGCCTGTTCTACGTGGCCTTCGGCGTGGTCCGGGCCACCGTGCTCGGCCTGATGGAGCGGCAGGAGCCAGCCGTCGCGCTGGACGTGCCGCTCGCCGAATCGACCGAGGCCCCCGAGTCGGCCGGCAGTCCGGCTCCCACCAACATGGAGCGGCGTGGCGGCTGGGCCGACCGCCGCCAGCAGCCAGAGGACCGATGAGCTACCGCGTGCACGTGCGAGTGATGCCGAGAGCAAGCCTGCTCGACCCCCAGGGGCAGGCGGTGGAGCATGCCCTCACCGCCCTGGGCTTCGGTGAAGCGGGGGGCGTGCGCGTGGGCCGCGCTATCGAGCTCGAGGTGGCCGCGCCCACCCGCGCGGACGCCGAGGCACGGGTCCGGCTGATGTGCGACAAGCTGCTGGCCAACCCGGTCACCGAGGACTACCTGCTGCAGGTCGAGGACGCCTGATGCTCAACGTGGCGGTGGTCCGGTTTCCCGGCAGCAACTGCGACATCGACTCGCTCCGCGCCGCGGAGCGGGTCGGGACCAACGCGTTCCTCGTGTGGCACCGCGACACGAGCCTCCGCGGCGCCGACGTCGTCATCCTCCCTGGCGGGTTCAGCTACGGCGATTATCTCCGCTCCGGCGCCATCGCGCGGTTCAGTCCCATCATGCAGGCCGTCCAGCGCCACGCCGCCGAAGGGGGCCCGGTGCTCGGCATCTGCAACGGGTTCCAGATCCTCTGCGAGGCGCACCTGCTGCCGGGCGCGCTGATGCGGAATGCCGGCCTGACGTTCGTCTCGAAGCCGGTGGACGTGGTGGTCGAGCGCGCGGACACCGTGTTCACCTCGGCCTACGCGACGGGTGCGCGGCTCAGGCTGCCGGTGGCCCACGGCGACGGGCGGTTCGTCGCCACCGATGATACACTCCGCATGCTCGAGGCCGAGGGGCGCGTGGTGCTCCGCTACGTGCCCGCCAGCGAGGCCTCACCCTTTCAGCCCAACCCCAACGGATCCGCCAACCACATCGCCGGCATCTCGAACGCGGCCGGCACGGTGGTGGGCATCATGCCCCATCCCGAGCGCGTGGCGGAGAGCCTGCTCGGCGCGCCGGACGGCCTCGGATTCTTCACCTCGCTCGCGGCCTGGCGGCCGCGGGCATCCACGCTCAACGTGCCCAGCCGATGACTACCGACAAGCCCAGCCGCAACGAGGACGAATACTTCGTCAAGCAGGACGCCGAGCTGCTGCGGAAGCAGCGCGACTCCGCCGAGAAGGCCGCCATCGAGGCCGAGCGGAGATCGCACTTCATGAAGTGCCCCAAGGACGGCTACGACCTGTCGAGCAGCATGTTCCACGGCGTCCAGATCGAGACCTGCCCCCACTGCGGCGGGATGTGGCTCGACGCCGGCGAGCTGGAGACGGTGGCCCACGAGCACCGTCCCGCGCTGCTGACCCGCGTCCTGTCCGACGCGTTCAAGGCGCTGCAGCTCGCCCGCCAGGGCAAGAAGCCCGTGAAGCCGGAGCACGACCCGGCCAACCCCCTGAGCTGAGGCGCGCGTGACGAGCTTTGCCGAGGCGCCCGGTACCACCGAAGCCACTTCGTTCCCTGGCGAGCGCCCGGTCACGCCCGAGGTGGTGCGCGAGCACAACCTCAACGAGCTCGAATACGGCCGCATCGTGGACATGCTCGGCCGCACGCCGACCCTCACCGAGCTCGGGGTGTTCTCGGCGCTCTGGTCGGAGCACTGCTCCTACAAGCACTCGAAGCTGGTGCTCAAGCGGTTCCCCACGACGGGGCCGCAGGTGGTGCAGGGTCCGGGCGAGAACGCCGGGGTGCTCCGGCTGCCCGAGGGCTGGGCCGTGGCATTCAAGATCGAGTCGCACAACCATCCCTCCGCGGTCGAGCCGTACCAGGGCGCGGCCACCGGTGTGGGCGGCATCCTGCGCGACGTGTTCACCATGGGCGCCCGGCCGGTAGCGGTGCTCAACAGCCTCCGCTTCGGGCCGCTCGATCATCCGCGCAACCGGTACCTCTTCGCCGGGGTGGTGCGCGGCGTGGGCGACTACGGCAACTGCGTCGGCGTGCCCACCCTCGGCGGCGAGGTCGGGTTCGCCGCCGGCTACACCGGCAACCCGCTGGTGAACGCGATGTGCGTGGGGCTGCTCAAGGAGTCCGACCTGATCCGCGCCGCGGCACACGGCGTGGGCAACGTGCTCCTCTGCGTGGGCTCCCGCACCGGCCGGGACGGGATCCACGGCGCCAGCTTCGCCTCGGAGGAGCTGAGCGAGAAGAGCGAGGCCCGCCGGCCCCAGGTGCAGGTCGGCGATCCCTTCACCGAGAAGCTGCTGCTCGAGGCCAGCCTCGAGCTCATTACCTCGGGGATGATCGTCGCCATCCAGGACATGGGCGCGGCCGGGCTTACCAGCTCGAGCGCCGAGATGGCGGCCCGCGGCGGCGTGGGGGTGGAGATCGATACCGGTCTCGTGCCCACCCGTGAGCCGGACATGACGCCGTACGAGATCCTGCTCTCCGAATCGCAGGAGCGCATGCTGGTCGTGGCCGAGCCGGCCCGGGTGGACGAGATCCGCGCCGTGTGCGCCAAGTGGGAGCTGGAGGCCACCCCGATCGGCCAGGTGACCGACGACGGGATTTTCCGGGTCCGGCACCACGGACTCGTGGTCGCCGCCATCCCGGGCCAGCGCCTGGTGGACGACTGCCCCATGTACGATCCCCAGGCCCGGGAATCCGAGGAGGCTCGCGCCCGCCGGGAGCTGGCGCCCGAGCCGCTGGCTACCGTCGATCTCGAGCGGGCCCTCGAGACCCTGCTCGATGCCCCGAACATCGCCAGCAAGCGGTGGGTCTACGAGCAATACGACTCCACCGTCCAGGCCTCGACCGTCCTCGGGCCCGGCGGCGACGCGGGCGTGCTTCGGGTCCCGGGGACCGAATTCGGCCTGGCCGTCACGGTGGACTGTAACAATCGGCTCGTGGCGCTCGACCCTTACGAAGGCGGGAAGGCCACCGTGGCCGAGGCGGCCCGGAACATCGCCTGCACCGGCGCGGTGCCGCTGGGCATCACCGACTGCCTCAACTTCGGCAACCCCGAGAAGCCCGAAGTCTTTTTCCAGTTCCGCGAGGCCTGCCGCGGCATCGCCGATGCGTGCCGCGCCTTCGACACGCCGGTCACCGGCGGCAACGTGAGCTTCTACAACGAGAGCCCGACCGGCGCGGTGGATCCGACGCCGACCGTCGGGATGGTCGGGCTGCTCGAGTCGGTGGAGGCCCGGGTGCCGAGTCATTTCTCGGCGCCGTCCGACGAGATCCTCGTGCTGGGCGCCACCGCCGGGGAGCTCGGCGGCTCCGCCTATTGGGCGGAGGTCCTGGACTTCATCGGCGGCCGGCCCGCGAAGGTCGACCTCGACGCGGAGCGCCGGTTGCAGCGGCTGCTCGTCGCCGGCGCGAGCCGCCGGCTCCTCAGCTCGGCCCACGACTGCTCGGAAGGGGGCCTCGCGGTTGCCCTCGCCGAGGCGGCCATGGGCGGGCCGTACGCCGCCAACGGTCTGGGTGCGTCGGTCGATCTGTCCGCTCTGGCCCAGGAGGTGTCCCCCGAGGGGATCCTGTTCGGCGAGGACGGCGCCCGAGCGGTCGTGTCGGTGGCTCCGGAGCACGTGGCCGCCCTGGTGGCCCTGGCCGGAGAGCACGGCGTGCCGGTCCATCGCGTAGGCCAGGTGGCCGAGCCCGATGGAGTCCTGGAACTGCGACTGGGTGGCCGCGTGTTTACTTGGGCTGTGGGGGCGTTGCGGCAGACTTATTTCACGGCGATTCCCCGCCGGATGCAGCATCCGGACGTGGACCGCTCGGCGGGAGAGTAAGGCATGTGCGGCATCATCGGCGTCTCCGGCATTCCTGACGCGGCTCGGCTCACGTACCTCGGGCTCTATGCCCTGCAGCATCGGGGACAGGAGAGCGCCGGGATCGTGGCGATCGATCGCGAGGGCCAGGCGCGCGCCCATCGGGGCATGGGCCTCGTGAGCGAGAACTTCGAGGAGAGCATCCTCGCGACCCTTCCCGGCGATGTCGCCGTGGGGCACACCCGCTATTCCACCACGGGCAGCACGGTGCTGGCCAACGCCCAGCCGTGCCACGTCGCCACCCGCTGCGGACCGCTGGCCATCGCGCACAACGGGAACATCATCAACGCCGCCGAGATCAAGCGGGAGCTGGTCGAGAAGGGCGCCATCTTCACCACGTCGAGCGACACGGAGGTGCTGGTCCACCTCATCGCGCGGTCCAAGGCGCCCACCGTGGAGGGGCAAATCCGGGAGGCGCTCGAGCAGGTCGACGGTGCCTACAGCCTGGTGATCGCCGTGGGACGGACGCTCTACGCGGTGGTGGACAGCCGCGGCTTCCGGCCGCTGGTGATGGGACGGCTGTCCGGTGGGATGGTGGTGGCCTCGGAGACCTGCGCGCTGGATCTGCTGGGCGCCAACATCACCTGCGAGCTCCAGCCGGGCGAGTTCGTGCGCATCGAGGATGGCCGGGTTACCGAGCTGCCGCGGCTGTCGCCCCGGCCGGTGAGCCGGTGCGTGTTCGAGCTGGTGTACTTCGCGCGCCCGGACAGCACGGTGTTCGGCGAGTCGGTGGATCGGGTGCGGCGGGAGCTCGGGCGCCAGCTGGCCCGCGAGCAGCCGGCCCCCGGGGCCCAGGTGGTGTTCAGCGTGCCGGACAGCTCCAACGCGATGGCGCTGGGGTACTCGGAGGTATCGGGCATCAAGCTCGAGCACGGCCTGATTCGGAATCACTACGTGGGCCGCACCTTCATCAACCCCACCCAGGACCACCGGGTGGCCAAGGTGAAGATCAAGTTCAACCCGGTGCGCGACGTCATCCAGGGGAAGTCGGTGGTGGTGGTGGACGACAGCCTCGTGCGCGGCAACACCAGCCAGAGCCTGGTCCAGATGATCCGCTCGGCCGGCGCGCGCGAGGTGCATCTCCGACTCGGGTCTCCGCCCATCACGGGCCCCTGCCTGTACGGAATCGACACGCCGACCCGGGAGGAGCTCATCGCTGCCACGCACTCGATCGAGGAGATCCGGCAGTTCCTCGGCGTCGATTCGCTGGGCTACCTGTCACTCGAGGGCATGCTGCGCGCCGCCGGGCCCAACAACGAGTACTGCCACGCCTGTTTCTCGGGTCGGTACCCCACCCGGATCCCCGGCGAGCTGGTGGAGCTGCGGCACGCCTCACCGCTGGTGGCGACGCCGGCATGAGCGGCCCCTACACGCAGCCCCTGGTCTATTTCTTCGGGCAGGGGCGCGCCGACGGCACGGCGGCGATGAAGGACGTCCTCGGCGGCAAGGGTGCCGGCCTCGCCGAGATGACCACCATCGGCATTCCCGTCCCGCCCGGCTTCACCATCGCCAGCAGTCTCTGCCTCAGCTACCTCGACAGTCACCAATTTCCCAAGCGCCTCCAGGTGCAGGTGGAGAATGCCCTGCACCGGGTGGAGGCAGCCACGGGCAAGCACTTCGGCGACGGCGACAATCCGCTGCTGGTGAGCGTGCGGTCGGGCGCCGCGGTCTCGATGCCCGGCATGATGGAGACCATCCTCAACCTCGGCCTCAACGACGCCACGGTCGAAGGGCTCACCCGCCAGAGCCGGAACCCGCAGTTCGCCTGGGACTCGTACCGCCGCTTCGTGCAGATGTACGGCAGCGTGGTGTTCGATCTCTCGCGCAAGCCATTCGAGCACATTCTCGAGGAGCACCGCCAGCGCTGCAAGGTCGACCGCGACATCGATCTGTCGGTCGAGGAGATGCAGGCCATCGTCCGGCAGTTCAAGGAGCACGTGCGCGCCGAAGCCGGGCGCGAGTTCCCCGAGGATCCGCTCGACCAGCTCTGGGGCGCCATCGCCGCCGTGTTCGAGAGCTGGAACACCCGGCGGGCCATCGACTACCGGAAGCTGCACGACATTCCCGACAGCATGGGCACGGCGGTCAACGTGGTGGCCATGGTGTACGGCAACCTCGGCGAGGATTCCGGCACCGGTGTCGCCTTCACCCGTGACCCCTCCACCGGCACCCGCGCGCTCTACGGCGAATACCTCCTCAACGCACAGGGTGAGGACGTGGTCTCCGGCAGCCGCACGCCGCTCCCGATCGCCACGCTCAAGGACCGGCTCCCCGCCTCCTATCAGGAGCTCGAGCGGGTGGCCCGCACCCTCGAGCGGCACTTCCGCGACGTGCAGGACATGGAATTCACCATCGAGCGCGGCACGCTCTACATGCTGCAGACGCGCCGGGGCCAGCGCTCGGGCCACGCGGCGGTGCGCATCGCCTGCGAGATGGTGGATGAGGAGCTGATCTCCGAGGAAGAGGCGGTCGCCCGGATCCCGCCGCACGACCTCAACCAGCTGCTGCACCCGACCATCGATCCCAACAGCAAGCTCGATCTGCTCACGACCGGACTGCCCGCGTCCCCCGGCGCGGCCTGCGGCACGATCGTGTTCGACGCCGATCGCGCGGAGAAGCTGGGCCGCGCCGGGCAGTCCGTGATCCTGGTGCGTCGCGAGACCTCACCCGAGGACTTCCACGGCATGGTGATGGCCAAGGCCGTGCTCACCGCCCGCGGCGGCATGACGTCGCACGCGGCGGTGGTGGCCCGCGGCATGGGCAAGCCCTGCGTGGCCGGCGCGCAGGAGCTCCAGGTGGACGAGCGCGCGGGGCATCTCGCGGTCAACGGTCGCCAGCTCGCCGAGGGCGAGTGGCTCACGGTCGACGGGGGCACCGGCAAGGTGTTCGCGGGACAGGCCGCGCTCCGGACGCCCGAGCTGAGCGGCGACTTCCTCCGGCTCATGCAGTGGGCCGACCGGATCCGCCAGCTCCGGGTCCGGGTCAACGCCGACACTCCGGCCGACGCGCACCGCGGCCGCGACTTCGGCGCGGAGGGCATCGGCCTCTGCCGCACCGAGCACATGTTCTTCGACGGCGACCG
>DATEJD010000302.1:0-3534 GCA_035278325.1 Gemmatimonadales bacterium
TTCACCAGGATGTGCGCCACCCCAGCGTTGGTCCGGATCTCGGCGCCGCGCTCCCGCGCCGCCGCGGCGATGGCGTTGCTGATCCCGCCCATGCCGCCGCGCACGTAGCCCCACACGCCGCGGACCCCGTTGCACTCGCCCATCACGTGGTGGAACAGGACGTACGCGGTGCCCGGCATGGACGGCGACGCCATGGCGCCGATGATCGCGTCGGTCGCCAGCGTGACCTTGAGCTGCTCGCTCTCGAACCAGCGGTCGAGGATCGGCGTGGCGGCGCCGGTGAGGATCTCGACCGCCTTCTGGCCGTCGGTCCCCAGCTTCACGAACGCGAGGCCGAGCTTCGCGAGCTGCACCAGGTTCGCCGGCCGGAGCGACCACGGGTTGGGCGGCGTCATGGTGAGCGTGGGCTCGAGGAAGTCGGCCACGCGCTCGAGCATCGCCTCGTATCGCGGCAGCGCCTCGGCGTCCCTGGTGGAGAACTTGGCGATCTCGCGGTGCGTGAGCGCCTTGTCGGGCCCGAGCAGCAGCGAGCGGCCGTCGGGGAACGGCGTAAAGGAGGACGGGCTCCGCGGCAGCATCTCGAAGCCGTGGCGCGCCAGCTCGAGCTCCCGGATGATCTCGGGCCGGAGCAGGCTGTTCACGTACGCCGCCGTCGACACCTTGTAGCCGGGCCACACCTCCTCGGTGACGCAGGCGCCACCCAGCACCTCGCGCCGCTCGAGCACGAGGACTTTGAGGCCGGCGCGCGCGGCATACGCCGCGGTCACCAACCCGTTGTGGCCACCGCCGATGACGATGAGATCGTAGGAAACGGACATGATTCGCGGGGTTGAGGTCGCGAATCATAGGTGGGAATGGGGGACAACGGAAGGCGACGGTCGGACGGTCAGACGGTCGGACGGTCGGGAGTCACCCTGAACGGAGTGAAGGGGGCATGCCTAAACGCATGTCCCCTTCGCTTCGCTCAGGGTGACTCGGGCTCGGCGTAGTCGGACCGCCTCAGTGACTCACCCATCTGACCGTCTGACCGTCTGTCACCGCACCAGCTGCACCTCCGTCCTCGCGTACACGAACCGCCCGTTGTACCCGAACGGCGAGGCGGCGGCCCAGGGGAAGGTGCCGAAGTTGCTGTTGAAGTCCTTGGAGGTGTCGCCAAACGCATCCACGACGACGAGCGAGCTCGGCTTGTCCGGATACGTGTCGAACAGGTTCCTCACGCCGACCGCGAGCTTCACCAGGTTGAACCGGTAGCCCACCTCGGTGTCGAACAGGCCCTTGCCGCCGTAGCGCTCGCGGCAGAGATCGCAGAAGCCCGGCTGGGCCGACGAGAATTTGCCGTAGTAGGAGAACCGTCCCAGGGCGCTGAACCGCCCGATGTCGTAATTGGCCTGGAGGGTGCCTCGCCAGTCGGGTCGCTCATCCTGGATGCCGATCGCGGTCACCGAGTCGAGCAGCCCCGACGCGGTCGAGCCGGCGTTCACCAGCACCTGGGGCAGCGGGTCCACGTGGATGATCTTGTTCTTGGTGTAGTTGGCCGAGGCATTGAGCTCGAGGGTGCCGTTGCCGCTGGTCGGGACCCGGAGGTCGCCGATGATGTCAACACCCTGGGTGCGGGTGTTGAGACCGTTGGTGAAATACTGCACCCCGCCGACGTCGAACCCGGCGTTGGCGGCAAGCTGCAGGGAAACCGAGTCGATGAAGCTCGCGCCGAGCAGGGTCCGATGGTTGATCCGGATGTAGAAGTAGTCCGCGGTGAAGGTGAGGTTCTCCACCGGTGTGACCGCCACGCCGCCGCTGAAGTTGACCGAGGTCTCATCCCTGAGCGGCTTCGAGCCCAGCGCGAGGGCGGCGGGATGGTCCACCGGGAAGATGCCGATGTCGACCGCCTTGCCGGCGATCACGTTGGTCACAACCTTGCTGAAGAACACCTGGCTCAAACCGGGTGCCCGGAAGCCGGTGCTGCCCGCCGCGCGCAAGGTGACCCGCCGCGAAGGCTGAAAGCGGAGCGCCACCTTGCCGGTCAGCCGGCTGCCGAAATCGCTGTAATGCTCGAACCGCGTCGCCACGTCCGCCAGCACCTTGGGATGCACGTTGGCCTCGGCGTCAGCGTAGACCCCGATGTTGTTCCGGTGGTTGTCCGAGGCGTCGCTGGGGCTGAACCCGGGGAAGACCTGCGAGCCCGATGGCGCGATGTCGGAGCTGTCCTCCGCGAGGTGGAAGCCGTTGATGTACGACGCGAGCTCACCCGGCCGGATGGCATACCGCTCGCGGCGGAACGCCGCCCCAAAGGCGAGGTTCAACGGTCCGGACAGCCCCACGGTCACCGGTCGCGCGATGTTGACCGCGGTCACCAGCTCCTCACGCAACACCCGTCCCGCGAAGAACGAGGTCTGGTTCGGGATGCCGGGATCGTCCGCGGTGCCGACCACCCGGTCGGGCCCCGGTGCCGGCGAGGTGCAGTTCACGAGTGTCAGGCAGGGACCCAGCGACGCGTTGAGCGTGTTCGTGATGTTGTAGTCGAAGTCGTTGTGACCGAACTCCGCGCCCAGATCGTAGTTCCACCGGGCCACCTGTCCTCGGAGGCCGCCGACCATCGAGTAGTCGGTGGCGGTGCCGGCGATCGTCGGGAGGTAGCCGAGCGGGTAGATCTCGGGCCAGTTGCGCCCGGTGATGAAGCTCGCGCAGTCGACCGCGCAACGGCGGTAGCCGTTCCCGGTGCCGTCGCGGTGGCTGTAGCCGCCGAAGGCGTAGACTTCGCTCGTGCCCTTCTGGTTGACCGGCATCCGGAAGTTGGCGAAGGTGAGCGCATCCTTCTCCAGACCGTCACCCCAGTGGTGGTTCGGCTGGTCCACCGGATTGCGCTTCTGGATGATCTGGCCGTTGACGATGGAGTCGGGGACGCCCGTGCCCGCATCCTCGAACGGGTCGGGGAACGCCCGGTTGGTCGGCTGCCGGTCCCGGAACTCTCCGAAGAGGCCGAGAGAGCCACGGCCCAGCGGGATCCCCCAGCCTCCGTTTGCGTTCACCGTGGTGCCGTCGTCAACGTAATTCTTGGGCGCATAGCGGCCGACGTCGGCGTTCAAGTACGGGCTGAACGCCCCATCCTTGAGCACCAGGTTCACCACGCCCGCGATCGCATCAGAGCCGTACTGCGCGGCCGCGCCGTCCCGCAGCACCTCGACCCGGTCGAGCGCGCTGGTCGGCAGCGCATTCAGGTCTACGCCGCTCGAGCCGGCCCCCATGCCATAGGTGAAATTGTTCACCAGCGCCGTCTGGTGCTGCCGCCAGCCGTTGAGCAGCACCAGGGTGTGGTCGGGACTCAGGCCGCGCAGCGTGAACGGCCGGACGATGTCCCCGGCGTCGGTGACGCTCTGGCGGGGAAAGTTGATCGAGGGCGTCACGGTCTGGAGAATGACGCTGGTCTCCGTGCTCCCCTGCTGCTGCAGCTTCTCGGCCGGAAACACGTCCACCGGAACCGCCAGCTCATCCGCCGCGGTGTGCCGGGCGCGCGACCCGATGACTACGTTGATCGGG
>DATEJD010000303.1:0-4190 GCA_035278325.1 Gemmatimonadales bacterium
ATGCGTTCGGGCATGCCCCCTTCACTTCGTTCAGGGTGACTCCGTTCGCGCTTCCCGCCTTCTAGAACGTCACCGTCGTCGGCACCTCATAGAACCGGAGCTGGGCCAGCTTGAGGCCCTGATTGTCGTACGACCAGTAGTACGAGAGCAGATCGTTGCCGAACAGCGGGACCTGGCTCGTGCTGGTGCACACATCGTCGGCCGTGCCGAGGATGGTGTCGGGGCCGGCCGACCAGGCGGTACAGTAGTCCACGAACAGCAGGTCCTTGGTGACGTTGCTGAACTTGGGCGCGCCGCTCTTGGTGTGCTCCAGCGTAATGGGTTCGACCCCGCCGGCGAAGTCAGCCGCGCACCAGGTCCCGTCGACGTCCTCGTAGCACGACTGCATCGTAGCCTTGCCGCCCGGCTTGCCCAGCGCCCGCACGTAGACCGAGTAGGACGTGGTCCCGTCGCCGTCCGGATCGGGGTTCGGCAGCTGGAAGGCGGCCGTCCCGTCGGTTCCGTTGGCGTCGAGCACCGCGAAATCACCCTCGATCAGGTTGATCCGGGTGTTGGCCGCGGCGCCCGTCTTTCCCAGGTCCACGAAGATCCGGCGCCCGCTGCCGCCGTCGAAGTCGGGCGACTTGTCCTTCGGCACGCCGATGATGTTCAGGTTGTAGTGGGGCCCGCTGGGCGCGCCGTTGCCGGTCGTGGCAACCGCCAGAGCCGGGCTCGCGGTCATTACCTGACTACTGGTGGGATCGGTGCTCTGGTCGCAGCCCGCGAGCGAGCTGAGCGCAATGGCCGCGACTACGAGGGACCTCGATCGGGACATGCCGCGCATGCCGCCTCCTCTTCGAGAGTGCTGTTCCGGTGAGAGCCCAACCGTCGCACGCCACGACCACCCCACTTGGGCCTGCTCACGATGGGATGTCGGCGGAGCGGTCGCAATTCCGAAGAGTTGAACGGTGGCTAAGACCTGAACGCCCGCATGGTGTTCCCCACGCTTGCGCAATTGCAGAGCGCGAGACGGATGCAGCGGGTTGCGTTGCAGATTGCTGGCGCGTGGTTCTGCAGCCGAAAGGGGCCATGGTTTACCCATGGCCCCTTCGCATCGAATCAGGAGGGTGTGAAGCGAGTGAGGATCGATCGACCGCCCTAGCTGTGCGCCGGCTGCATCTGCGAGAAGAACTCCGACGCCGCCTTCTGGATTTCCTCCGGCGTCAGGTCCTGGATGTGCTGGGCCAGCCACCAGCGGTGGCCGAAGGGATCCTCGATGCATCCACTGCGGTCGCCCCAGAACTGGTCGGCCAGCGGGACGACCGCTGACGCGCCGGCGTCGAGCGCGCGCTTCCAGGCCGCGTCCACGTCGTCGCGATAGATGAAGAAGCCGACCGGGCTGCCGCCGATGGCCTTGGGCCCCCGCGTGCCCTGATCGGGCATCTCGTCGACCAGCATGATGATCGAATCGCCGATCTTGAGCTCGGCGTGCATGATCTTTCCGTCCGGGCCCGGGAACCGCATGATCTCTTCCGCACCGAACGCCTTCTTATAGAAATCGATGGCCTGAACGGCGCCGGCCACGACGAGGTTCGGGGTGACGGTGTGATATCCCTTGGGCACGGACTGTACTTTCTTCGCCGTGCCAGCTGGTGCTTTCGCCATGTTGGCTCCTGCTGTTGAAGAAGGGACCGCAATATCCGGAAGACGGGGCGCTCCGGCAACCTTGGAGCGTCTCTGATGTGAACATCCGAATGTCACGATTTCGCGAGGGCTGTGTCCGGATCGGTCGACAGTCGAGCCGGCGGTCCGCGGGCCGGCGCACCTTTCCGGCGTAGGTCCCGTCACGGCCGACGCTAGAGCCGAGTGTTAGCGTGGGCCAGGTTGTCGCTATCACCTCGATTCGGAGGCCCCCTGTATGTTGTGGCTCGCGGTCATCCTCTTCATTGCTTGGCTGCTCGGCTTCGTGGTGTTCCACGTGGCCGGCGGGCTGATCCACATTCTGCTGGTCATTGCAATCATCGTGTTCATCTTCAATCTCATCACCGGCCGCCGGACGGTCTGACCGCCGCCCCGGTCCCGGGGTCGGACGGGGTGCACCCCGCCTTCCTTCTCCCGTGGGACCGGATCCAAGGGGCTCGATGTGGAAGGGCCCGGTGCCTGACATCAGGCGCCGGGCCCTTCAAGTCGGCAGAGGTCGCACCGGGCGCCTGGGCCTGGTTGCCTTGTATGTTAGGTCGTTCATTTGTTCCTGTGTTCCTCGGTGCGTGAGCCCGATAGTGCCTTGGTGCCTCGAGCCCGTCACGAAGCAGGGGCCACGCATCGGTCCTCGGATCGCCCATAGCCCGTACCGTTGGTTGGTGCCCTCCTGGGGAGGAGCCCGCATCTGCAAGGCCGGTGTACGGGGCGATCGGTTTTCGCTGCAGGAGACCGCGCCATGCCTGCCTCTGTGCCTGCCGCTGTCGTCGTCGGGATCGATGTGGCCAAGGACTCGCTGGAGATCGCGGTGCGCCCCACCGGGACGACGTGGCGCACCGGGACCAGCCGTCACGCACTCAGCCAGCTGGCCGGGCAACTCGCCGCGCTCGGCCCGGTGCTCATCGTGCTGGAGGCCACCGGCGGCTATGAACAACCGGTGGCCGCCGCGCTCACGGGGGCTGCGCTCCCCGTCACCCTCGTGGATCCGGCGCGGGTGCGGCACTTCGCCCGGGCCACCGGGCTGCTGGCCAAGACCGATCGCATCGATGCCCGGGTCCTCGCGCAGTTCGCCGAACAGGTGCGGCCCGCGGTGCGGCCCCTGCCCGACGCGGCCCAGCGGGAGCTCGCGCTCCTGGTGCAGCGGCGGCGCCAACTGCTGGAGATGCTGGCCGCCGAGGAGCAGCGCTTGGAGCAGCAAGCCTTCTTCCCGCGCTCGCCCATCACCGGGAGCCTGGCCGCGCACGTGGCCTACCTGCGGCAGCAGCTGGCCGACACCGAGCAGGGGCTCACCACGCACCTGGCGACCCATGCCCGGTGGGATCCGACGCACGCGCTGGTGCGCAGCGTCCCCGGCGTGGGGCCGATCACGGCCGCCACGCTGCTGGCCGAAGTGCCGGAACTCGGGCACCTCTCCCGCCAGCAAATCGCGGCCCTGATCGGGGTGGCGCCGATGGCCCGCGACAGTGGCGGCTGGCACGGCCGGCGCGCCATCGCTGGGGGGCGGGCCGCGGTGCGCCAGGTGCTCTACATGGCGACGCTGACGGCGGTGCGCTGCCAGCACTCGCCCTTGCGGGCGTTCTATCGGCAGTTGCGAGCCCGGGGCAAGCTCGTCAAGGTCGCCATGGTCGCCTGCATGCGCCGCTTGCTGGTGATCCTCAATGCCATGGTCCGGGATCAGCGCCCGTGGGATCCGACCCTCTCGGCCGCGAGGACTTGACGACGAACACCGTTGCTTCGTGGTGCAGGCGCACCTCGTGAGGTGCCAAAAGCTGCGCTGCGTGGGGCGGGGCGGCCCATTCCGCTCAGCCGGACCAGACACCATAGTATCTCCGCTACCTCAAGACGGAGGGTGTGCCATGCGGGATTTTCGAATCATCGGGTTGCTGTCGCTCGCGCTGGTGCTGCCGGTCCGCACGCTGGCGGGGCAGGAGGTGCTCCGACCCGATCGGCTGCCGGTGGGATACGCCGTGACGGCCGTGGCCGAAGACGGCCGGTATCTCACGCTGGAGGACGGCCGGACCTGGGAAGTGGAGATCTCCGATCGAGCGACGACGGGATCCTGGTCGGTGGGTGACTTCCTGGCACTGCGCCGCATCTCGGCGCCGCGAGGCGACTACGGCTGGCTGCTGCTGCGCCGGGGCGAGCTGGATCAAGAGGCCGCGGTGCGCCTTGTGGGGCGGCAGGCGCGCGGAGGATCGACGACCGCGTCGACGCAGTAGCCGCGCGGCTACCGCGCCGCGAGCCGCGGTGCCAACTCCTCCAGCTTGGAGTGGAACGGCGTCAGCAGCTCCGCGCCCTCGGCATGAACCGCCACCAGGTCGCAGTGGCGCAGCCCACCCTGCCCGTCGAGATAGACGGCCGGTTCGACGTTGAACACCATGCCCGGCTCCAGTACGTCGGGGGAGCGCGGGTGAAGCCGCGGCCGGGCGTTGTGGTCGATGGCGGCGAAGCCCACGCCGTGGCCGGTGCTGTGACGAAACGCGGCGCCCAGGCCGCGGCTGGCCAGCTCGTCC
>DATEJD010000304.1:0-6986 GCA_035278325.1 Gemmatimonadales bacterium
GTTCACCACGGAAGCACGGAAGACACGGAGGACTCCCAGGCTCGTCAAGCTCCTCTCATTCCGACACGAAAGAGCTCGTTGCAAGAGTTTTTGGGGTGGGGGGGACCCCAAAATCCCTGCAGCGACGTCTGGCTTCGGCACGGAATGAGAGGAGGTTGGCCCGGCCAGGGAGCCTTCCGTGTTTTCCGTGCTTCCGTGGTGAACCGCCGCGCGAAGTTTACCCTAGGCGTAGCGAGGGCTCAGGGTGACTCCTAGATTTTCCACCGATGTCTCCCGAGCGCATCCGCACCGTCATCGTCGACGACCACGACGAGCTCGGCCGCCTGATCGCGCGCCGCATCGCCGAGGTCGTCCGCGCCCGCGGCGCGGAGGGGCGACGCCCGGTGCTGGGGCTCGCGACCGGCTCCACGCCCATCGGCGTGTATCGCGAGCTGATCCGGATGCACCGCGAGGAGGGCCTCAGCTTCCGGAACGTGGTCACCTTCAATCTCGACGAGTACTACCCGATGGACCCGGGGAGCCTCCACTCCTACCATCGGTTCATGTGGGAGAACCTGTTCTCCCAGCTCGACATCCCCGCCGACCAGGTCCACATCCTCCGGGGCGACATCCCGCGCGACGCCGTCGAGACCGAAGTGCGATGCTACGAGGAGGCCATCCGCGCGGCCGGCGGCATCGACCTCCAGCTGCTCGGCATCGGACGCACCGGGCACATCGGGTTCAACGAGCCCGGCTCGGGCGTGGAGAGCCGCACCCGCCTGGTGACGCTCGATCTGGTGACCCGCAAGGACGCCGCCGCCGACTTCTTCGGCGAGGAGAACGTGCCGCGCGAGGCGCTCACCATGGGCGTCGCGACCATCCTCGAGGCGCGCGAGATCGTCATCCTGGCCACCGGCGAGCACAAGGCGCCCATCGTGCAGCGCGCCGTCGAGGGCGAGGTGGACTACGAGGTCGCGGCGACGTTCCTGCAGCAGCATCCCGACACGACCTTTTATCTCGACCGCGCCGCGGCGGCCGCGCTCACCCGCGAGGCCACGCCGTGGCTCCTCGGCGCCGTCGAATGGACACCCGACCTGGTGGTGCGCGCGGTCGTCTGGCTGTCACAGCGGGCGGGCAAGGCGATTCTCAAGCTGACCCAGCGCGACTACACCGAGCACCGGCTCTCGTCGCTGGTGGCGCAGTATGGCTCACCGGGGGCGCTCAACGGGCTGGTGTTCAACGCGCTCGGGGCCAAGATCCGGGGCCGCTCGAAGCTGCCGCGCGATCAGCGGGTGATCTGCTTCTCACCCCACCCCGACGACGACGTGATCTCGATGGGCGGGATCCTCCGCAAGCTGGTGGAGAACGAGAACGAGATCACCGTCGCCTACATGACCAGCGGCAACGTGGCGGTGTTCGACCACGACGTGCGGCGCCATCTCGACTTCCTCCGGCGGCTCGCGGCCGAGCGCTACATCCCGGCGGTCGACGGCCTGGGGCAGCGAGTGGACGACTTCCTCACGGGCAAGCACCCGGGCGACGTGGACATTCCCGAGGTCCAGGACGCCAAGCGCATCATCCGCGAGAGCGAGGCCGTGGCGGGCATCCGCACCCTCGGCTTGAACGACAGCGCGGCCCGATTTCTCAACTTGCCGTTCTACCAGACGGGCACCGTCAAGAAGGCGCCGGTCGGCCCGGCCGACGTGGCCATCGTGCGCGCGCTCATCGAAGAGTTGTCGCCCGACCTGGTCTTCGTGGCCGGGGACCTCTCCGATCCCCACGGCACTCATCGCATGTGCAAGGAAGCGATCGACCGGGCGCTTGCCGAGTACGTGGCGGCCGGCGCGCGCCGGCCCGAGGTGTGGCTCTACCGCGGCGCGTGGCAGGAATGGCCGGTCACCGACGCCACCTGGCTGGTTCCACTATCGCAGGAGGAGCTGCGACTCAAGATCCAGGCGATCTTCAAGCACCAGAGCCAGAAGGACTCGGCACCGTTCCCCGGCCCCGACGAGCGGGAGTTCTGGCAGAGGGTCGAGGCCCGGAACATGGGCACGGCGGCGGAGCTGGATCGGCTGGGACTGGCGGAGTATTTCGCGATGGAGGCGTACGTGGTGGAGGGCGGTAAGGCGGTAGGGCGGTAGGAGGAGTCACCCTGAACGCAGTGAAGGGGGCATGAGTGGGCGCATGCCCCCTTCGCTTCGCTCAGGGTGACTCCTCCTACCGCCTGTCCGCCCTCGTCAATCCGTCCTGAACAGAATATGCCCCCTCCCCACGTGCACCACCTCCCGCTCCGGCGTCAGCGACGCCTTGAGCAGCACCCGCTGTGAGGCGAGGTTGTCCGGCGTGGTGAGGCCAACGACCGACGGCAACCCCAGCCACTCGCGCCCGATCGTCACGCAGGCTCGCGCCGCGTCGGTGGCGAGCCCCCGTCCCCAGAACTCCGGTAACAAGGCATAGGCCAGCTCGACTTCGTCGGTGGTCTCGACGATGAGGTGGCGGAGGCCGGCTCGGCCCATCACCCGACCGGTCGTCGGGTCCCGCAGGATCCAGATCCCAAAGCCATGCTGCGCCCAGTGGGCCAGGTTCCGCTCGAGGTAGGCCTTGGTCTCGGCGTCGCTCCGGATGCCGCCCAGGCTGGCCATCATGTCGGCATTGCTGTCCATCCGGCGCAGGAGCGGGAGATGGGCATCGGTGAGCCGCTCCGCGAAGATGCGGCGCAGGCTGAAGCTGGTCGGTGCGACCTCGCGCGCCTCGGTGCCGATCGCCGAGCCGGAGCTGGTCGTGGGTGCGTCCATTAGGACTTCCATGTCGAGGGCTCCCGGGTGGATCCATACGTTGCAGGGCTGGACGTGCCTTGGCCGGGCGTCGGCCGACGTGGCAAATCGTTCGCTCGCATGGCGTTGGGAAGGAGCGGCGTCGACGGTGTAAGACTGCTTCCCGGACTCGCCCGCAGCAGCAGGGCGGACCGGGCGGTATCGAACAGCGGTGAGCGGCGGGCGTACATGGTTCCGAATTCCTTGAAACGAGGGATCCTTTGAGTCCCGCGCTACAGATTGCGTCCAGGGTATCAAGCGGATCTCAAGAGAGTCGGGCCAGGGTGACGCGGATCACGTTGCGCCCCCGTGAGTCCGCCTGCAGAATAGGGTACTACCCTGGTCTCGATTCCGGCGGCGGTTCGATGGCGACCACCCTAACCTGTCTGCGGTGCGGCGGCGACCTCGAGGAGGGAGATCGCTACTGCGCGGCATGCGGGGTCGAAGCGTTCCGCTGCGGGTCCTGCGGCCGGCAGCTCCTTCCCACCGACCTGACCTGCCCTCACTGCGGCACCACCGCCGAGCACGCCGCCGCGGTTACCACCGCGGAGCCACCGGCCGAGCCGTCGGCCGATCTGGATGACATTGTGGCCCGGCTGCGGCGCGTCACCCTCGGCGAGTACGAGATCGGCCGCGAGCTGGGGCGGGGCGGCATGGCCGCGGTCTTTTCCGCCCACGACCTCGCGCTGGATCGCAAGGTGGCCATCAAGGTCATGTCACCTGGGCTCGTCCTGGGCGACGGGATGACCGAGCGATTCAAGCAGGAGGCGATCACCGTCGCCCAGCTGCACCATCCCAGCATCGTCTCCGTCTACTCGGTGCGGCAGGCCGAAGGGCTGCACTTCTTCGTCATGCAGTACGTGGAGGGACGCTCGCTCGAGCAGGTGCTGCAGCAGGCACGGCGGCTGCCGCTCCCGGTGGTCCGCTCGATCCTGTATCAGGTCGGGTCGGCGCTGGCCTACGCGCATCGGGCCCGCGTGGTGCATCGCGACGTGAAGCCGGCCAACATCCTCATCGACCAGGACGGGAACGCGGTGGTCACCGATTTCGGGATCGCGAAGGCCGCCGAGCGTCCGGCCAACACGCTGACCGGGGCCCTGGTCGGAACGCCGGCTTACATGAGCCCCGAGCAGTGCGCCGGCGGCGAGGTGTCCGGCCTGTCCGACCAGTACTCGCTGGGCGCCGTGGCCTACGAGATGGTAACCGGCGAGGCGCCGTTCGCGGGTTCCACGCTCACGGTGATGCAGGCGCACGTGGAACGTGCCCCCCGTCCGGTCACCGAGCTGACGCCGGACTGCCCCCCCGACATCGCGGCCGCGATCCATCGTATGCTGGAGAAGGATCCCGCCGCGCGCTGGCCGCGGATGGCCGACGCGCTCACCGCGCTGGGCGCCGAGGCGCTGCCTGAAGAGCACCCGCTCCGGAGCGAGCTGGCCCGCCATGCCACGGGCGCGGGCTCGGTGCCCTCGGATGCGACTACGACGACCAGCCCGGTGCCCCGGACCCGGCGATCGGGCCGGATCAGCGCCCCCTATCGCTCGGTGGGCGGGATCTCCATCATGCCCGCGCCGGCGGGATTCGAGGTGGGCGACAGCTTCACCCTGGTCGCCGTGCTCCGCGGCCAGCACGGGACCCGGCTCCCTCCGCGCGCCGTGGAGTGGAGCATCGACGACGCCACCGTGCTGCGGCTCGACAGCCGCACCGCGCTCGCGACCGCGCTCGCGCCCGGAACCGCCATCGTCACCGCCACCTGCAAGAGCGTGAGCGCTCGACTCCGGGTGGACGTGAGCCCGCCCAGGGCCGACGACATCGTGATCGAGCCGCTGCTCGAGCCGCTCCAGGCCGGAGAAGAGGTGCGGCTGGACGCGACCCCGCGCGACAAGCACGGCTGGCCGGTGTACCGGCAGGTGGTGTGGAGCTCCGCCGACGAGGGGATCGCCGAAGTGACGCCCGGTGGCACCATCGCGGGCCGGGCGCCCGGTACGGTCCGGCTCACGGCGGCGGTGGACGACGCGCGCGCGAGCATCGTAATTCCCGTGCTGCCGCCCAGGGTGGTCACGGTGGATATCGCGGATCCGCCCACCGCCCTCAGGGTGGGGGAGACCGGCACCGTGCGGGCGACCCCGCTCGACCGTGCCAACGCCCCATTGCCGGGCAGGCCGATCGAGTGGAGCTCGAGCGACCCCACGGTCGTGGCCGTGACCAAGGAGGGCGGGCTCACCGCGCTCCGGGCGGGATCGGCCGTGCTCACCGCGAGCTGCGAGGGCGTGCGCGCCATCTTCCGCATCGCAGTCGCGCTCCCGCCGCCACCTCCCGGGCCGGACCACGCGCGCCCGCTGGTCGTGCCCCGGCGCCGCTCGCGTCGGGCCCGTCGCCGGGCGCTCCTGGGCAGCGCGGCGGTGCTGGCCGGCGGAAGTCTCTGGCTCATGGCCCGACCCACGCCGCTCGACGAGCGGGATGGAGCCGCGCCGGCGGCCTACGCTGGCGTTCGGGTCGGGGTGGACACCTCGGCACCGGTGGCGGTGGCCATTACGCAGCGGCCCACCCGGTCGCTTCGCCCCGACAGCGCGACCACCCTCGCGGCGGAGGCCCGCGACGCGGCCGGTCGCGTGATTGCCAACGCGCGCATCGTGTGGTCCTCGAGCGATTCTACGATCGCGCGAGTGGACCGCGGGACTGGTCGGGTGCGGGCCATTCGTCCCGGCAGGGTCATGGTCGCGGCCTCGAGCGGATCCGGGCGCGACAGCGTAGTCGTCTCGGTGCGACGGGCGGGCACTCGCGTGCCCACGGTGGCGTCGATCCTGATCGCGACGCCGCCGGCGCTCCGGGCCGGCGATTCGATCGCCCTCCGCGCGATCGTGCGCGGCCCGGGGGGCGACACGCTGCCCGGCGCGGACGTCACCTGGGCCTCGAGCAACCCGCCGGTCGCCTCGGTGGACCCGCTCACCGGAATGGCCCACGCCCACGAGCCGGGGACGGCGCTGATTCTGGCGCGAAGCGGCACCGTGTCGTCCTTCGCCGAGCTGACCATCCTGGCGAGCCCTATCGCCGCCATCCAGATCCTCGGCGCCAGGCCGATGGCGGTGCGGGAGACGCTGGCGCTGCGCGTCACGGTGAACGACGGCCAGGGCAACGAGCCGGAAGAGACCCCGGTCGCCTGGTCCAGCAGCGACTCCTCGGTGGCCTCGGTGGATCCGGTCACCGGAGAGGTCGTGGGGCGCGCGCCAGGCTCGGTCCGGATCAGCGCGACCGCGGACGCCGCGACGGCCTGGATTCCCCTCACCGTCCTCCCTCGGCCGACGCCGCTGTCCCCGCCGGTCACGACCGATCCGGGGGAAACCCGCCTGGTGTTCGGCATTCAGCAGTGCTACGGCGCGGTGGAGTCCAGGGACCTCGGCCGGCTGCAGGCCATGTGGCATCCCGAGTCGGGCGCCGATGCCGATCGCCTGCGCCGCCTCGGCCGTGTGCTCCGCGACTACCACGCCGACGTGGGCGAGCGGATCGACCACGCGCCGGTCATGGGGCCCGAGTCCGCGTCCGTGGAGTTCGGCGTCCCGCTCACCTGGCGCGAGCCGGCCGGCCAGCGCGCGAGCACGCCGGTGTTCCGCGCGGAATTCGTGCGCGCCGCCGGGCGCTGGGAGCTGTCCAGCTGTCGCATCCTTCCGTCCTCGGGATTCTGAGCGGTGATCGTCTGTCGGACGCTCGGGCCGGTCGAAGTCACCGTCGACGGCGAGCCCGCGCCTCCCGAGCTGCTCTGGCGCAAGCATCTCGCCCTCCTGGTCTACCTCGCCCGCTCTCCCCGCCAGACTCGCAGCCGTGACCACCTGACCGCGCTGCTCTGGGCCGATCGGAACGAGCCCGCCGCCCGGCACTCGCTGAGCGAGGCGCTGCGGGTGCTCAGGCGCCACGCCGGGGCGGAGGCGCTCGAGGTCGCCGTGGGACAGGTGGGACTGGCCCCTGGCGCCGTGGAGCTGGACGTGGACCGCCTGGAGCAGCTGGCGACCGCGGAGGACTGGCCCGCGGCCGCCGAGCTTGTGGTGGGCGAGTTTCTCGAGGGCTTCGGCCTGCCCGACGCCACCGCGTTCGAGGACTGGCTCGCCGCCGAGCGCGAGCATTGGCGCCGCCGTGGCGTCGACGTGCTGCTCCGCTCGGCCGACGCGCTGGCCCGGGCGGCCCGCGCCGAAGACGCCGGCG
>DATEJD010000305.1:0-2892 GCA_035278325.1 Gemmatimonadales bacterium
GCTGGCGGCCGAGAAGCTGATGGGGATCGAGGTGCCCGAGCGGTGCCGGGTGCTGCGGGTGATCGCCTGCGAGATGAGCCGCATCATCTCGCACCTGGTGTGGCTCGGCACCACCGGCATCGACCTCGGCGCGTTCACGCCATTCCTGTGGTCCTTCCAGGAGCGCGAGCGGATCTACAACCTGCAGGAGATGTGGACGGGCGCCCGGCTCACCACCAGCCTCACCCGGGTCGGCGGCATGATGGCCGATGTGCCCGAGGGCTTCGAGGCGGGGCTCCGCGAGTTCACCCGGACCTTTCCCAAGACGCTCACCGAGGTGGACACCATGTTCACTCGGAACGCGATCTGGATCGGCCGCACCCAGGGCGTCGGCGTGCTGACCGCCGCGGAGGCCACCAACTACTCGCTCTCGGGCCCGATGCTCCGCGCCAGCGGCGTGGACTACGACGTCCGCAAGGACCGGCCCTATCTCGACTACGAGACCTACGACTTCGACGTCCCCATCGGCGAGCACGGCGACATCTACGACCGCTATCGGGTGCGGCTCGAGGAGATGTGGCAGTCGAACCGGATCCTCGAGCAGGCCCTCGACCGCCTGTCGCGCCTCCAGGGCGCGCCCATCAACGTGGATGATCCCCGCGTGATCCTCCCGCCCAAGTCGCGCGCGATGAGCGACATGGAGGCGATGATCTTCCACTTCAAGCAGGTGATGGAAGGCGTGAAGCCGCCGGTGGGCGAGGCCTACATGGGGATCGAGAACCCCAAGGGCGAGCTGGGCTACTACTTCGTGTCCGACGGCACCGCCAAGCCGGTGCGCTGGCGCATCCGCCCGCCGTCGTTCATCAACCTGTCGAGCCTGCCCAAGATGTGCGAGGGCGCGCTCCTGTCCGACGTCATCGCCATCAACGCGAGCGTCGATATCGTCATGGGAGAAGTGGATCGATGAGCGCCCAGGGCACGACGGCGCACGGCGACACCGCCCCTTACGAGCCGGTCTTCGTCGGCGAGACCCGGGCCAGGCTCGAGCGGCTGTTCCCCAGCTACCCCACCAAGATGGCCTGCCTGCTGCCGGCGCTCTGGATGGTGCAGGAGGCGCGCGGCTGGATCTCGGAGCCCGCCATCAACGAGGTGGCGGAGGTGCTGGAGCTCACGCCGGCCTACGTGAAGGGCGTGGTGACGTTCTACACCATGTACCACACCCATCCGGTCGGGCGGCACTTCATCCAGGTGTGCACCACCTCGCCGTGCAACATCTGCGGCGCCGAGGACGTGGTGAAGGCGCTGCTCCAGGCCACCGGCTGCGGCGAGCTCGGCGCCACCAGTCCCGACGGCCGCTTCACGGTGATCGAAGTGGAGTGCCTCGGCGCGTGCGGCTTCCCGACGCCCATCCTCATCGACGACGATTTCATCGAGAGCGTGACGCCCGAGACGGTGCCCGGGCTGCTCAAGAGGTACGCGTAATGGGCTATCCGCACCCGAGCCACCCCAAGGAAACCGTGGTCCTGTCGCAGTACTTCGGCGACGCGGGCGCGCGAAGCTACGACGGCTGGGTCCAGCGCGGCGGCTACGCGGCACTCCGGAAGGCGCTGGGCATGACCCGCGAGGCGCTGGTCGAAGAGGTCAAGGCCTCGGGCCTCCGCGGACGCGGCGGCGCCGGCTTCCCGACCGGGCTCAAGTGGTCGTTCATGCCCAAGGAGGTCGTGAAGCCGCACTACCTGGTGTGCAATGCCGACGAGTCCGAGCCGGGGACGTTCAAGGACCGCGAGATCATGCGGTGGACGCCCCACGCGCTCATCGAAGGCTGCGCGGTAGCGGCGTACGCCATCGGGGCCGAGCGGTGCTACATCTATATCCGCGGCGAATTCACCGAGCCGTGGCGCATCATGTCCGCCGCCGTCGAGGAGGCCTACGCCAAGGGCGCGCTCGGCGGGAACGCGCTGGGCAGCGGCAAGCGGATCGACATCGTGCTCCACCGCGGGGCGGGGGCGTACATCTGCGGAGAAGAGACCGCGATGATGAACTCGCTCGAGGGCAAGCGGGGCAATCCGCGCATCAAGCCGCCGTTTCCCGCGGTGTCGGGTGTGTTCGGGATGCCCACCACGATCAACAACGTCGAGACCCTCGCCGCGGTGCCGCACATCATCAACCGCGGCGCGGCGTGGTACAAGGCGCTCTGCCTCGGCAACCCCAAGAGCACCGGCACCAAGCTGATCTCGATCTGCGGCCACATCCAGCGGCCGGGGAACTACGAGGTCACCATGGGCACGCCGCTCAAGGAGATCCTCTACGACATGGCGGGCGGGCCCAAGCCGGGTCGGACGATCAAGGCGGTCATCCCCGGCGGGAGCTCGGTGCCGATCATGACCCGCGAGGAGGCGGAGGCCGCCCTGTTCGATTACGAGGGCATCGTCGAGAAGGGCTCGATGCTCGGCTCGGCCGGCTTGATCGTGATGGACGACACCACCGACATGGTGTACCAGATCTGGCGCCTGGCCCGGTTCTACGCGCACGAGAGCTGCGCCCAGTGCACCCAGTGCCGCGAGGGCACGGCGTGGACCACGAAGATCCTGGAGCGCATCCTGGCGGGGAAGGGCAAGCAGGAGGACTTCCAGCTGCTGCTCGATCTGTCCGAGCAGATGACCGGCAAGACTATCTGCGTGCTGAGCGACTCGTGCGCGGCGCCGGTGGTGAGCGGGATCCAGAAATTCCGGTCGGAGTTCGAAGCGTACATGGCCGGCGCGCGCGAGCCGGCCATGGCGGCGGTGTGAGTGTTCGTCATGGTTCACCACGGAAGCACGGAAGGCACGGAGATTCACGGAGGACAGTGGTGGTGAACAGCACACCCACCACGTTCCCGCTGCTCTCCGTGCGTTCCGTGCTTCCGTGGTGAAC
>DATEJD010000306.1:0-5817 GCA_035278325.1 Gemmatimonadales bacterium
GTCAGGCCAACGGCAAGCGCGCCGAGCCCGGCGGCGGCCAGCGCGCGCCGGTGCCGCGACAGCCAGATCTGCGGGCTCGTGCCGCGCGCGATCGCGTCGAACCGGCCGTGGGCCGCGACGTCCGCGGGCACGGTCTGCCACAGGTTGTCGGGCCGGGAGGGATCCTCCGGCTGGTCGGTCTGCTGCGAGGCGTAGCCGGTGTGCGCCAGGTAGCGGTCGAGCAGGCGCGGCGCGATCCGGTTGGCCACGATCGCCTTGACCGCGGGCCAGCCGAGATACATCTCCTGGCGCTCGTGCTCCGAGGCCCACACCACGGCGTCGGCAATGACTTCGGGCTGGTAGACCGGCGGGACCGGCTGGGCCCGGTGCGGCAGGCGGCTCTTGACCCAGTCGAACTGCGGGGTGTTCACCGCCGGGAGCTGCAGCATGGTCACCCGCACCCGGGTCCGGTCGTGCTCCAGCTCGGACCGGAGCGACTCGGTGAAGCCCTGGATGGCGTGCTTGGCGGCGCAGTAGGCGGACTGGAGCGGGATGGCCCGGTAGGCGAGAGCGGAACCGATCTGGATGATCACGCCCCGGTCGCGCGGGAGCATGCGCTCGAGCGCCGCCAGCGTGCCGTACACGGTGCCGAGATAGGTCACCTCGGTGACGCGCCGATACTCCTCGGGACGCATCTCTCGCACCGGCGAGAACACCGATACCATCGCGTTGTTGACCCAGACGTCGATGGGCCCGAATCGGTCCTCCACCCGGGCCGCGGCGGCGTACACCGCATCCGCGTCGGCGACATCGACCGGCAGCACCAGCGCTTGGCCGCCCAGCGCCTCGACCTCGGCGCGGGCGCTCGCCAGCCGCTCCTGATCGCGCGCCAGCAGGCCGAGGCGGGCCTGGCGGCGGCCGAAGGCCCGCGACACCGCGCGCCCGACGCCAGCCGAGGCCCCCGTCACCACGACGACCTGCGACGTCATCCGCCTCCGCCTCCGGCGGCCCCGTCGCCCGTGTAGTCGACCTGCACGTCGAGCGTGCCGCGGACCCGGGTCACGTCCACCCGCGCCTCGCTCGAGCCGGAGGGCGGCCGGTCCAGCCGGAGATCCACGGTCGCCGCACCGACCCGCACGCCGTGCACCTCCAGCCACGCCACCCGGCCCGGCAGCGTCGGCCGGCGGATGTGCAGCCGGCCGTCGAGCGCCGCGGGCTCGACGCCCAGCAGATGCCGCATCAGAAAAGGAAGCGAGCCCGCCGCCCACGCCTGCGGGTGACAGGCGACGGGGTATCTGATTGGCGTCCCGTAGCTCGCGCGGGAGAAGCCGGTCCAGAGCTCCGGCAGGCGGTGATGCTCGAACTCGCCCGCGGCCGCCACGATCCCCTCGAAGATGCGGCACGCCTGGGCCGCGAACCCGTAGCGCTTGAGTCCGGCCCCGATCAGCGCGTTGTCGTGCGGCCAGACCGTGCCGAGGTGATAGCCGATCGGGTTGTACCCCTGGCAGTGCTCCGACAGGGTCCGCACTCCCCAGCCGCTGAACATGTCGTCCGCCATGAGCCGCTCGACCACCCGGGCGGCGCGGGCCGGCTCGGCGATGCCGCACCACAGCGCGTGGCCCGCGTTGGACGAGACCACCCGGAGCGGCTGCTTCTCCGCTTCCAGCGCCATCGCGTAGCACCCGATGGACTCCACCCAGAAGTCGCGGTCGAACTGCTGGCGCAGGGCCGCGGCCTCGCGCCGGAGGCGCTCCGCCGTGGCCTGGTCGCCGCGGCGGGCGAACAGGTCCGCCACCGCGAGCTTGGCGGCGTAGACGTAGGCCTGCACCTCGACCATTGCGATCGGCGGCGTGGCGATGCGGCCCTGCTCGTCGATGATCGCGTCGCCCGAGTCCTTCCAGCCCTGGTTGACCAGGCCGTGCTCCGAGGCGCTCCGGTATTCGACGTAGCCGTCGCCGTCGGAATCGCCGAAGCAGTCGATCCACTGGAGGGCCCGGCGCACGTGGTCGCCCAGCTCGTCGAACAGCGCGAGGTCGCCGGTCCAGGCGACGTACTCCGCCAGCACGATGAGGAAGAGCGGGGTCGCGTCGACCGACCCGTAGTACGGGCTGTGGGGGATCGCGTCGATCCGGGCCATCTCGCCGACCCGAAGCTCGTGGAGGATCTTGCCCGGCGCGGCGTCCCTCCACTGGTCCACCCGGTCGGCCTGATAGCTGGCGAGGAGATACAGGGTGTCCCGGGCGACCTCGGGCGCGAACGGCAGGAGCTGGAGCGCCGCGATCAGGCTGTCGCGCCCGAACAGCGTGGCGAACCAGGGAATGCCGGCGGCGATGAAGGCCCGGCCGCGCAGCGTGCTCCGGAGCAGGCGGAGGTCCTCGAGCCCGCGCTCCAGGACCTGGACCAGGAGCGGACTGTCGCTCGCGAAGGTGCCGCCCGCGGTTTCCTCGTCCGGCTCCTTCCGCGACTCGGGCGCCTGCCGATCGGCGGCTGGCCGGGTGGGCCGCACGTCGGCCAGCTTCGATGACTCGCGGACCAGCAGCTGGATCGGCAGCCGGCGCTCCTCGCGCGCGTTGAGCCGGATCGTGGCCTGCACGGTGGTGGCGCCGTGCGGCGTGAAGTCCGCCGGCAGTGACACGGTGAGGCTTCGGGCCAGGCCGTCTTTTCCATGATAGAGGAAGCGAAGCAACCCGTTGTCCCACTCCGGCGGGTCCAGCGTGCCGAGCCGCTCGTCGATCAGGCCGCGCACCGCGAACACATCCTCGAACTCCGCGCCGAACCGGAGCTCCAGCTCGCACCCGATCGGCTGGTGGCCCCAGTTCCGGAGCCTGAGCCCGTCCACCAGCGCGTTCGATGTGGCGTCGATGGCCCGGCTCCACTCGATGTCCAGGGTGTCGCGGGGGATCTCGCCGGTCGCGCACGGTCCGATCTCGGGGTTGGTGAGCTGCACCGCGCCGTGGTCGCCGGCAGCCACGGTGGCGCCGAGGGTCACCGGCATCTGTCCGTTGAGTCTGAGCTCGTAGGTCCTGAGAAACCGGCAGTCGTGGTAGTAGAGGCCGAGCCCGTGCGTGCGTCCGCTCGGCACCTGCCCATCGGGGTCCGCGATCAGGAACAGGTCGCCCCGCTTGAGGACAATAGCGTCCGCGATCGAGCGGCTGGCGGAGGGGAGACCGTGGGACAGCACACGGTGCTTACGTCTCTGGAGATCGCGCGTCGATTGATCCTGCTCGGCACCGGCGGACGTACCGGGACTGCTCATGACAGCATACCGCACATCGGACGGGGTGCGGGCCGTGATGCTGGTCACATGGTAGGCGGAACGGGGCCGGGTCCAATCAGTTGGCGGGTTTTTCGGCTGCTTTCCGATCTCTCTGACAGGGGCGCTGCGTGCCGCGGCGCCCGGCTTCGCTCCCATCCTCCGCCCGGAGATCCCATGCCCGTCTCCCAGCTGGCCTCGCGCGTCTCGGCCATTGTGGCCGCCGCTCTGGCCGTCGCCGCGCTCACGAGCTGCTCCTCCGACCAGGTCACCCAGCCCGATCCGTCGGGCATACCACCCGGGCTCGCCGCCCGCGCCATCGCGGTGCGGGTGGACCTCGCCGCGGGCACCGCCACCGTGCTGGAGCGGACGCCCGGAGGCGCTGGGGCGGGGAGCGGCGCGTCACTCGCGCTGCTCGGCGCCAACGAGATCTCCGCCGCCACGTCCAACTTCTTCCGGTCGGCCGTCGGCCAATTCATCGCCAAGAAAGTCCGCATCCGGTTCGACGTGGCGCTCACCAACCGCTCGGTCGCGGCCCTGCTGCCGCCCACATTCCCGACCCCGCCGGCCGGCAACCAGTCGGTGCTGCTGTTCCCGTTCGCCACTACGCTCACCGGCGGAAACGGCGCCATCGATGCCAGCACCGACTGGGACGGCGCCACGCTCAACTTCTTCAACGACGCCAGCTGCTCGAGCGGCAACAAGAGTGACTGCTACCGGTGGGAGCCGTATCCGGCGCCGTTCGCCGCGGGTGCCACCACGGCGGCCAGGACGGTGGGCTTCGACGTGGATCCGACGGTGCAGAGCTTTACCGTCTACTTCGTGCTCGCGGCCGATCTGCCGGTGCCCGCCTCGATCAGTGGCACGGTCAGCTCGCCGCAGCGTGGCCCGCTGGGGCATGTCGTGGTGACGCTGGCGCCGCCCAACCGGGTGGCCGGCACCAGCAATACCGGAGGCTACAGGTTCGATAACGTGGCGATCGGCCAGTACACGCTGTCGCTGAGCGGGCTCCCGGGATACTGCGAGCCGGCGGCATCGAAGACCGTCAACGTGGCGTCGGGTGCCAACGTGGTAGTCGACTTCGCGGTGCAGTGTCCCTACATCGCCTTCACCAGCGACCGGACCGGCCAAACCCAGATCTGGCGGATGAACATCGACGGCACCAGCCAGGCCCAGCTCACCAACGCGGCCTGCTGGGCCAACAACCCGACCTGGTCGCCCGACGGGACCAAGATCGCCTACTGGTGCGTGGATATCAGCCAGCCCGGTCCCGTGCGCCCGACGACCATCTACGTCATGGACGCCGACGGCTCCAATCCGCACGCGATCACCGACGGCACCACCCGCGACTGGTACCCCGACTGGGGCCCCGACGGCCGGATCGCCTTCAGCTCGTTCCGCGACGGGAACGACGAGCTCTACGTGATGAACGCCGACGGCACCAACCCCGTCCGGCTCACCTTCACGGTCGACTCGGCGGAGTTCAACCCGAGCTGGTCGCCCGACGGGAGCCACATCGTCTTCGACGAGCAGATCTACAAGCGGCTCGGCGACCCGACCGAGCCCGACGGCGACGACGACATCTGGGTCATCCGCTCCGACGGGACCGACATGCATAAGCTCACCGGCACGGGCGGCGCCACCGACCGCGATCCGGCGTGGTCGCCGGTGTCGAACACCATCGCGTTCTGGTCCACCAACAGCGGCTGCTGCCCGTCGGGAGACGTGATGTTCACGGTGGACGCGGTCACCGCGCAGGTCACCCAGCTGGTGAACGCCCAGACTTCCCCGGTGACGCTGACCCTGTACCCCGAGTGGACCACCGACGGGACCAGGATCGTGTTCGCGGGGCTCAACCCGACACCCGGCGGGACCGGGTTCGATATCTACATCATGAATGCGGACGGGTCGGGGATGACGGACCTGAGCAACAGCCCGGGCCAGGACACGGCTCCGGCGTGGCAGCCCTGACAACCTGACGATCGAGGGAGCCGGCCGCGGCCGGCTCCCTCGATAGGCAGGTGCGCGAGCTCACGACTTCGAGCGCGAGCTGGATTTTCGCGAGCTGGACTTTTTCCGCCGTGACGAGGACTTCTTCCTCGGCACCTTCGCGCCCTTCTTGCGTGCCTCGGACAGGCCGATCGCGATCGCCTGCTTCCGGCTCTTCACCTTCCCGCCGTGCCCCGACTTGCCCCGCTTGAGCGTGCCCTTCTTCCGCCGACGCATGGCACTCTCGACCGACCGTCCGGCGCCCTTGCTGTACTTCCGACGGCTGCGCTTCGCTGCCATATGGCCCTCCCGGTGTCGTTGAAGCCGACTCTGGTGGGAGAACGATGGCGCGGGGAGGAGTGGGGCGCTGGGTCGTAGAACACAGTCGGTGCGTGGCGGGTCTCGGTCGGCGCCGGAGCGCGACGGTGCTACTTGAAGTCCGTCAGATAGGAAGTCAGCCGCTTGATCAAGCCTGCCTCCATGACGAAGACATCGCAGAACCTGAGCCGCAGCTCGCCGCCGTCGCGCTTCTGCGTGCGGACCGACCCTTCGGCGACGACCACATCGTCTTCCTCGATCACCCGGGTGACCACGAT
>DATEJD010000307.1:0-10177 GCA_035278325.1 Gemmatimonadales bacterium
GCTCGAGGCGCAGTAAGAGCGCGTTCAATACCGCTCGGTCACGGTGGCTCCGGGGCTGGCGGGGTTGGCGCGGCTGTTCACCACGGAAGCACGGAAGACACGGAAGCGCGCCGTACCAATCCAGCCTCCTCTCGTCCCGCGCCAATGCCAGTGTCCGCTGCAAAGATTTTCGGGTGCCCCCCACCCCAAAAACTCTATTGACCAACTCTTCCAACTCGAAATGAGAGGAGGTTGGCCCGGCCAGGGAGCCTTCCGTGTCTTCCGTGCTTCCGTGGTGAACGGCCGCGCCAACCCCGCCAGCCCCGGAGCCACCGTGACCGAGCGGTATTGACCGCGTTCTTACTGCGGCTCGAGCGGCGTCAGTTGCCCGCCGCGCATCACGCCCAGCCGAATCGGTCTGGGCGGACCTCGGCGCGGAACGGTCAGCTCGACCCAGAGCTCCTCGCCGGCGGGTCGTACCGACGGATCCGGCACGTGCTCCGGGATGAAGAAGGCGACCGGCTGCGACAGCCGCGCGCTCCAGCGGTCGGAGTCGTGCCTGAGTTGAACCCGCGGCGAGGTGATGCTGTCGTCGATCGCTCCGACGATGCGATCGCCCCGGACGTCCACCCGCACGCCGAACTCGGCGTAAGCCCCGCGCGTCGTGTCCAGATTCGCGAGCGGGATCTCGAGGGCGAGTCGAACGTAGCGGCCCCGAAGTGGCGTCGACGGGTCGAACGGCTGGGTTCGGGCCCAACCGTGCGGCAGCCGCGCTCGGTCGGCCAGCAGCTTGAGTCCCAGGCTGCCCACCAGCGCCGCGTGCGCGGCGGCCAGCAGCAGCCCGGCGCTCCGCCGGGTCACGCCTCCAGCTCCGCCACCGATGCGACCAGCTGCCGGCGGGCTCGTTCGAGCGCCCATCCTCCCCCGAGGAACAGGAGGCCCAATCCCACCAGGCTGGCCGAGCGGCCCAGTCGATCCATCACGCTCGAGAAGTAGAACACCAGCACCGTCAGCGCGAACCCGGCGACCCCGAGATTGATCCGCTCGGCACGACGCTCGACCACGCCCCACCCGATCAGGCCGAGGCTGAGCCCCGCCGCCCACAGATAGGGCACGACCCCGCGCTGCGCGGCGAGGATCGGACCGAGGGCCGTCCAGGCCGCGAGGCCGAGGAACACCGGCGGAATCGACCGGTGGAGCAGCCACGCCAGGCCCAACGGCGCCGCGAGCGACAGCGCGACGCCCATGGCGAGGCGCAGGGGCGGAAGATCACCCAACGCTTGCCACATGTGGGGAGAGGCGATGACCAGAAATGCACTCGGGATGACGGCGATGCCTCCGATCCAGACCAGCGCCCGTCGGGCCGGACCGTCCACGCGACCGGCATCCGCCCGAGCGCCCAGATAGACCAGCGCGAGGAGGAGCAGGCCCGCCGCAAGGACGGCTTCGCCGTGCTGGCGTGCGGTGGCCACGCTCCACTCTCCCGCGAGCCAGGCCGGGGTGAGCACCGCCACCAGCGTCGCTTGCGGCCAGTCGCGCAGGAGCAGCCACGCCAGCGCGGCGCCGAGCGCCCACAGCAGCAGCCCGCCCGGCCAGTGCTCCTGGAGATTGAAGATTTGTCCGGAGAGGAAGATGCCGCCGCCGAGCGCGACGGTGCCGCAGGCGTGCAGGGTGGCACTCAAGGCTGGCCATCGCTCGCCGGCACCGGCACCGACCAGATGAAATGCGGCCACGGTCGCGAGGACGAGGACGAATCGCGACGTGGGGGAGAGCGCGTCCCAATGCGCCGCGACGAAGAGCAGGATGCCCGCGCCGACCAGCAGTCCACCCAGGCCGAGCGCAAGCCGGACCGGCCAGCGATGCCCCGGGCCGGACGGCGCGGGCGAATCGCCATGCGATCGCTCCCAGGCCCGGATACGCTCGGCGGACGGGGTGTCGAGCAATCCCGCCTCGACCCAGCGCTCGAGCCGCCCCTCCCAGGCGGCGGTCACCTAGGCCGAGCGGCGCGCCTGGTCGCGACGAGCCCGGGCGTTCACGACGGCGTCCACCAGCGGAGCGGGATCGAATCGCACCGGGTCGGTGGCCGGGAGGCCGGTCTCGCGGGCGGCCGCCTCACAGGCCCGCCGCGCCTCGGCGTCGGTCATGTCGTAGGTGTTGAGGCAAATGCCGATCACCTTGGTCGGGTGGACGGCCGATCCGATCGCCTCGTACAGCCGGATGTACTCCGTGAGCGGCGGGATCCGGAGCCAGGCCGCCTGCCGATAGTCGCCGATGTACTCCCGGGTCGACTGGTGGCACAGGATGAGAGCGTCGGGGCAGGAGCCGTGCAGCAACCCGAGCGTCACGCCCGAATAGCCGGGATGGTTGATGCTCCCCTGCCCCTCGACCAGGACGACATCGGCGTCCTTGGCACCCTGCAGCACGAGCCGCTCGGCCGCGCCGGCGATGAAGTCGGCCACCACCGCGTCGACCGCGATGCCCCAGCCTTCGATCATTATGCCGGTTTGCCCGGTGGCGACGAAACGGGTGCGGACACCCCGATCGTTGAGCCTCCTGGTGAGCTGGAGCTGAGCCGTCATCTTGCCCACGTTGCAGTCCGTCCCCACCGTCAGCACCACCAGCGGGTCGACCGTCTTCGCAAGGCCCGAGGCGATCGGCAGGTCGGCCGGCGGGCGTCTCAGGTCGAAGATCTTCCGCCCGTGGACTCGAGCCTTCTCGGCGAGCAGCGGATCGTCGCCCAGGAAGGTGTGCAGCCCGCTCCAGAGATCGCAGCCGTGATCGAGCGCCTCGGCAAGCCAGGCGCGCCACTCGCCTGGCATCCGGCCGCCCTGCGGGGCAATCCCGATCAGCACCGCGCTCGGGCCGAGCGCCAGTCCCTCGCGCATGGACCCGACGATCGGGATGGCGCCGCCGAAGCCGAGCACGTCCTGCACGGTCTGGCCGGCCTGCTGGCGATCCAGCACGCCGACCGTCCGATCGGGCAGGTAGCGGATCACCGAGTTCGCGGTCTTGGACGTCATGGGGGCGAAGTCGCCGTCGGCGACGATCAGGAATCGAGGAGCGGTCATCCGTTCAGACGTGGGAGGGTTGAATGGTGCGCTCGGCCTCGGGCGGCACCGTCCCGGTCGGCTTGGTGGCGCCGACGGCATCGCCGTAGACCTCGCCGATCAGGATATGGCGGACCAGGATCATCACCAGCGCCAGGATCGGCACGGCGATGATGAGCCCGCCCAGACCGAACAGCTTGCCGATGACCAGCACGCCGGCGATGGTGACCACGGGCGGCAGGTTCACCTGCCGCTCCATCACCACCGGCGCGATGAAGTTGGCCTCGATGACGTGAATCACGACGCCGAGCGCGAGCACCAGGAGCGCCTTGGTGACCCCGAAGGCGCCCAGCGCGAACAGCGCCGGCAGCACGGTCGAGAGCAGGACGCCGAAGAATGGCACGATCGCCGCTATGCCGGCAAACACGCCGAACGCGAGGAAATACGGCACGCCCAGCGCCCACAGCCCGAACGTGGTGAGCGCGGCCAGCACCAGCATGGCGATGATCTGTCCCAGCACCCAGGCGCGGATGGTGGCGTTGAGATCCGCCAGGATGGACCGCGCGAGGAAACGCCGGCGCGGCGGGACCAGCGCCACCACGCCACCCACGTAGATCCCCGGGTGGCGAGCCATGAAGACCGCCATCACGAGCACGCTCACGCCCTCGATCAGGAATTCCACCCCGCCCTTGAGGTAGGGCACCGCCGCGCCGCGGAGGAACGCGAGGATCTCGCCCAGCGACGTCGCCAGGATGCCGGGCGCTTCCACGCCGGGCTCCACTCCGCGCCGGAGCACGGGGATGCTGCGCATGAAGGCGGTGATGTTGGCGTCGAGGTTGGTGAGGTATTTCGGCAGGTTGCTCAGCAGGTCCTGCACCTGCTGCGTCACCGGCGGCGCGATCAGGACGACGGTGCCGACCAGCGCGCCGAGCGTCGCGGCCAGGCTGAGCGTGAGTCCCAGCGGCCTCGGCATGGCGAGCCGCAGCTCGAGGAGATCGGTCAGCGCATTGAGGTAGATGGCCAGGATGACGGCCAGGAAGACGATCAGGATGAGACCGATCGTCTTGATGGTCAGCGCCACCAGGGCCACGGTCAGGAGCAGCCGCCCGATCGGGAAGCCGCTCCGTCCGTCCTGGGTTGCGCCGGCCATCAGCGGGTGGACCCCTCGTCCCCCTCTTCCACGAGCTCGGCGTCGTGGACGTCGTTGGCGCCGCCCTTGTTGAGCTGGCGGGTCTGCTGGGCGGGCGCGGAGGGAAGCAGGCCCATCCGCTGCTTGAGCTCGAGGAGCTGCTGGTCGGAGCTGCCCTTGTACTCGAGGGCCTCGAACTGCTGGACCAGGCGGTCGCCCGAGACCTCCTCGTTGAGCTCGGCGGCGGCCAGGGCCTTCCGCTCGTGGGCCTCGATCTTCTCGGCCATCCGCTCGAACGACTCGAACGCGCTCTTGTCGGACATGCCCGACATGGTCTCCTGGATCCGCTGCTGGGCCTCGGCCCGCTTGGCCCGTGCCACCAGGATGTTCTTCTTCCGCTTGGCCTCTTCGATCTTGTCGTTGAGCTGCCGCAGCGAAAGCTTGAGCGCGTCGGTCTCCGCCTTGTGGCGGAGCCAGGTCTCGTGCAGCTGCTGGGCGCCCTGCAGCTGCTCGTTGTACCGGCCCAGCGCCTGCTTGGCCATGTCGTCACGGCCTTCCTGCACGGCCAGCATGGCGCGGCGCTCCCAGTCCTCCGCCTGCTTCTTCATGTTCTCGGCGTCGGCCTGCAGCTTCTTCTCGTCCGCGATCGCCGACGCCACCTGCTGCTTGGCCTTGGCCAGCTGCGTCTTCATGTCGACGATCAGCTGATTGAGCATCTTCTCCGGATTCTCGGCCCGCGAGATCAGGTCGTTGATGTTCGACCGGAGCAGGGTCGAGAGGCGGTCAAAGATTCCCATGTCGCTTCACCTTTCCCGGTACGGAGCGAGGGCCGACAGGTGCGAGGCCAGCGCCAGCGTGACCGAGTCGAAGCTGGCCTCGAATTCGTTGAAGTCGAGATTTTCCAGCTCGAGCGTGTCGGTCAGCACCACGTGGTCGCCCTCGAGGCCGTAGGACCCGTGCACCAGCTCCCGGGCGTTGTACTCCAGCAGCTGGCGGAACAGCTCGCTCCGCCGAGGCTCGCTGGCCGGTAGCTCCATGACCCGGACCCGGAGGATCACCACCGGCGGGGCGTAGTGCACCACCACCTCGGCGTCGTCGGGCGTCCGGGCGAGCCACAGGTTGGGCTCGATCTCGGTCACGGTGAGCCCGCCGCCATCGAGGCGGTCCAGGAACGACTGGATGTCCTCGCGCGTGATCATCGGTTCGCGCCCCCTGGCAGTTGGTCGGCCTCGCGCGCCTGGGACAGGAGCCGCTCGGCGAAATCTAACCGTTCCTCGACTTCGGCCAATCGGCCGCGCAGGTGCTCGACCTCGGCCGCCAGCTCGGTGTCCACGGCGGGCGGTCCTCCGCGAAGCCGGTCGGCCAGGGCGACGCCGATGGGGCCGCGGAAGATCTTGGCGAGGCCGATCGAGATCGCGACGATGGCAATTACCGGCTCCAGCTGCATCGGTCCCCCTACCGCGGAAGTCGATCCTGTTCCCGTGACTGCGCCAGCATCCGCTCGGCGAAGTCCAGCCGCTCCTCCAGGTCGGTCAGCCGGGCTTGCCCTTCCTCGAGCTGCTGTAGCCGTGCTCGCAGCGCGTCCACCTCGGCCAGCAGCTCCTTCGACGTGCCGCCCTCGAGACGACGCGCGAGCGCCCGGATGAGTGGCCACGTGATGAGCACGACGGCGAACAGGATTGCGACCACGATGGCTACAGCGGCCGGGTCGCTCAAGCCCATGTGGCCCATGGGCTCGGGCGGCAGAGGTAGCTGAGGCACCGCCTGGGTGAGGATCATGGCACTTCCCCCGGTTTCAGCTGACCGGCCTGCCGTTCCTGCAGCAGCACCCGCTCGGTGAAGTCGAGCCGCTCCTCCAGCTCGGCCACCCGGGCCTGCAGCTCGGTGATCTCGTGATCGCGCGAGCCGACCTCGGGCGCCGGCCCGCCGATCCGGCGGGCGATCGCATCACCCAGCGGGCCTCGGAACACCCTGGTCACGGTCCAGGCGCTGATCGATGCGAGGACGATGAGCAGGACCTGATCGGGACTCACTCTCCGGCTCCCACCTTGCCCTGTTCCTGCCGCTGGGACAGCAGTCGCTCGGCGAAATCCACCCGCTCGTGAAGCTCAGCGACTTCGTGGCGCAAGGCGTCGACCTCGGCGAGGAGCTCGGGGTCCTGGGCGGGAGGCGCCTGGCCGCGAATCCGCTCCGCCAGCGCCCGGCCGACCGGACTGACCGACAGCAGGAAGAGCGTGCCTCCCCCGAAGATGAACGTGATGGCGAGTACGCCTTCCATATCCATAGGGCCCTTTGGCGTGTCTCGACGCCTTACGAGCGGGCAGGCAACAATGTTTCAGGGCGCAACATTGGCCTTGGGAGGGAGGTCAGACCAGCTCCACGGCCTCGATGGCACCGAGCGAGACGGCGATCTCGGTATCGTCGCGACCGGCCGGCCGGAGGTAGACCTCGTGGGCGGTGATGTGGGTGTCCACGCTCATCGGAATGCCGACGACCTCGCTCCGATCGGTGGTGGTGATGCGAACCGCCTGCTCGTGTCCACCGGCGTAGCCGAGGAGCTGGACGATGTCTTCGTAGGTCATGGAGTCCCCCAGGCAGGTGGGACCCGAAATGTAGGGCGGGAAGTGGGGGGCGGAAAGAGACGGAAGGACGGAAGGACGTGACAGGTGTGCCTCATCCCGAGGGAGCGCAAGCGACCGAGGGACCCAGTCCGGGAATCTCTCGAGCCACGAGCGCGCAAGATCCCTCACTCCGCTCGGGATGAGGACGCGCGTCAGCCACCGCCTTATCGCCCTATCGCCCTATCGTCCTACCTCGCCGCCTGCTTCGTCGCCCCCGTCACCGGCCCCATCAGATGCTCGTCGAGGTACCGCGTCATCAGCGAGAACAGGTGCAGCGTGGTGTTCTTGCCCTGACAGACGCAGTGGGTCCGGTTGGGGTAATCCATCATCTCGAACGGCTTGTTGGCCGCCACGAGGGCATTGATCAAGAGCTCGCTGTTCTGGAAGTGCACGTTGTCGTCACCGCTCCCGTGCACCAGCAGCAGGTCGCCTCGGAAGCCGTCCACGTAGCTGATCGGCGAGCCGCGATCATAGCCCTCGCGGTTGGTGGTGATCAGGCCGTTGAAGCGCTCGGTATAGACGTTGTCGTACAGGGCCCAGTGCGTCACCGGCGAGACGGCGACGCCGGTGCGGTACAGGTCGGGGTGCTGGAACAGCACGTTGAGCGTCATGAACGCGCCGTAGCTCCAGCCCCAGATCCCGACCCGACTGCGATCCACGTACGACCGCTGGCGCAAGGCCGTGGCGGCGGCGGCCTGGTCCTGGGTCTCGAGCACGCCCATCTGGCCGTAGATCGCCTTGCGCCAGGCTCGGCCGAGCGGCGCCGGCGTGCCCCGATTGTCGACGATCGCGACCAGGTACCCCTTCTGGGTGAGCATGCTGTGCCACAGGTAGTAGCCGCCCCACTGGTCCTCGACCTCGGCGTTGCCCGGCCCGCCGTAGACGAAGAACAGCAGGGGATACTGCCGAGTCGAGTCGAAGTCGAACGGCTTCATCAGCACGGCCGGCATCTTGGAGCCGTCGGCGGCCGGCAGCGTGAGCCACTCGATCGTGGGCCGTCTCAAGCCCGTCACCCGCGCCCGGAGCCGGGCGTTGTCCACCAGGGTGCGAATCACTTCGTTACCAGGGAGCCGGACCAGGCGAATGACCGGCGGGTTCCCCAGGCTGGAGTAGTTCTCGATCGCGTACTTGTAGTTGGGCGAGCGGTCGTAGACGTGCGTGCCGGCCTCCGAGCGCGGGCTGATCCGCTGCGGCGTGCCTTTGCCGTCCAGCCGGGTGCGGAACAGGTATTTCTGGGTCGGGTTGTCGGGCGATGCCACGTAGTAGAGCCAGCCGCCCTTGTCGTCGACGCCCTTGACCTCGAGCACGTCGAACGGCCCGCGGGTCACCAGGCGGACCGTCTTGCCGTCCCGGGAAACGGCATAGACGTGCTTCCAGCCATCCCGCTCGCTCATCCAGGTGAACTCCTTGCCGCCCTGAAGCCAGGCCATGTCGTCCACCACGTCCACCCAGGTGGAATCCCGCTCGGTCAGGACGGTCCGGACCTGTCCCGTGGCGGCGTCGGCCAGCATCACCTCATCGGTGTTCTGCAGCCGGTTGAGCCGCTGGAGGATCAGCTCGCTCGAGCCCACGGCCCATTCCATTCTCGGGATGTAGTGCTCGCGCGGGTCGCCCTCGATCTGGAGCCAGCGCGTGGCGCCGCCGGTCGCGGGCACGATCCCGATCCGGGCAGCGGAGTTCTTCTCGCCCACCTTGGGGTACTGAACCGGGATCACCCGGGAATAGAGCGAGTCGGTGTCGTTGATCAGGTCGTAGTTCTTCACCTGATCGGCGTTGAGCTGCCAGTAGGCGATGCTTCGGCCGTCGGGGCTCCAGCGCCACCCATCGGCGTAGTTGTTCATCAGCTCTTCCTCGTACACCCAATCGAACGTGCCGTTGATCATGGTGCGCGAGCCGTCGGTGGTGAGCGCCGTGATCGCCCCGCCGTCCAGCGTCTCGACGTACAGGTTGTTCTCCCGGACGTAGCCGACCCGGCCGCCGTCCGGCGAGAATTTCGCGAACATGAGGGTGGACGGCTTCGCGTCTTTTCCGCCGAGCTGGCGCAGGGTCCCGCTGGCGCGGTCGAGCACCCAGTAGTCGCCCCGGGTGTTGAGCCGCCAGACCGGCTTGGTGTTGGTGAAGACGAGGAGCTTCTTGAGGTCGGTCGACCAGGCATAGTCCTCGACCTCGAGCGGCTCCGAGGCTCCGGCCGGGGTGAGCTCGCGCGCGGTCACCAGCACCTCACGCCGGCCGGTCTCCACATCGTATCGCACGATGTCGTCCCCTCCCCCGCCTTCGGCCGGCTCCAGCGTGGTGTACGCCGAGCCGTCGCCCAGCCAGCGGGAAGGGCCGAATGGCTGGGTAGCGAACTCGGCGGATCCGTAGATGCGGTTGAGGGTGAGCAGGCTCGAGTCGGCCTGCTGCGCCGATGCGACCCCAGCCGCCAGGACCAAGGGAGCGGCGAGCGAAACGAGCGCGCGAGCAGCGAGGTGACGGATCACGGGGTTTCCTGGTGACATGGTTGGTTGCGGCCTCGAACGCTGAGGGCTATCCCTTCATTCGAGTATACCCAGGCGTGTGCCGGAGCACCCGCCATACTTCGGCCGCCGGGGGCTCGCGGTTTCACGGCGAGCCCAAACGCGACCTCAGGGAGGCAGCATCATGGTCCGGATTTCCAACGTATTACTGCTGGCTGGCGGATGGGCCTTCGCGGCGTGTTCGTCGCCCGCGCCGCGCTCCGCGACCGGCGCGGCTCCAGTGCGCGCCGACTCCGCGATGTCTCCCGCACCCACCGAATCCACCACCGCGTCCGCGTCACCCGAATCGTCCACCGCGCCGGCTCCCGGCGCGCATGCGGAGACGGACACGAGCACGCCCTCGCACCAGTCGGCCGCCTCTCAACCGGCCGCGGCACCCTCCAGTGCCTCGACGCCCGGAGACTCGGGCTACGTCAAGTACGACGCGGCCACCAAGACCGTGACCTTCCGCCTGGTGGCGGGTCCGTTCCAGTTCAACGGCTATGGCAACGGCGGAGCAACCCTGACCGTCCCGCCGGGCAGCACCAACGTGTGGAACTTCGAGCAGGCCGACGGGACCCCGCACAGCGCCGAGGTGGCCTCGGGCTCGGGACCGGTACCCAACACCGGCGGCGAGCCCGCCATCCCGCGCGCCTACACCAACAAGGTGGTCGAGGGCCTGCCGCAGGGCGCCTCGGACGTCATTCGGTTCACCGCTCCCGACACGGGGACCTACCGCATCATCTGCGGAGTGCCGGGCCACGCCCTGAGCGGCATGTGGATCTGGCTCAAGATCGATCCGGCGGCCAAGACGCCCACCTTCGGAGCGACGAAGTCCTAGCCATCCACGGCGGGTCGCCGATCACCGGCGACCCGCGCCTACCCGTGGTTGGCGAGCACCTTCCG
>DATEJD010000308.1:0-13627 GCA_035278325.1 Gemmatimonadales bacterium
GACGCGCCGCTCGCGGCGCTGCTCGCGGCCCGGATCCGGGTCGGGGTCGGCACGGACTCGGTGGTGAGCGTGGGCGAGCTCGACCTGCTGGCCGAGGCGCGCGCGGCGCGCGCGCTGGCCGGCCTGGACGCGGCGCAGGCGCTTTCGCTCTGCACCATCGGCGCGGCGCGGGCGCTCGGGCTCGAGAGCGAAATCGGAGGACTGCGGGTGGGGAAGTGGGGAGACTGCGCCGTCATCCGGTGCCCCATGAATGGCGCGCGGCGCACGCCGGAGGAGCTGGCGCTGGCCAGCGGCCCGCGGGATGTGGCGGCCACCTACGTCGGAGGACGGGACGTGTATCGCAACAGCCCACCGCTGTGAAGATCCAGCGCCACGCCGCGATCCTGCGGGTCGTCCGGGAGCGGCGCATCGAGAGCCAGGACGAGCTGCGCGAGGTTCTGGCCACCGAAGGCTTCACCGTCACGCAGGCCACGCTCTCCCGCGACATCCGAGAGCTGGGCCTCGCCAAGCTGGCCGATCCGCAGGGCGGCGCGTTCTACACGCACCCCCATCGCGCGGCGGTCCGGCCCGATCTGGCCCAGGTGCTGCCCACCCTGCTAGTGAGCGTGGACGGGGTGGGACCGCTGCTGGTACTCAAGACGGCCAGCGGCTCGGCCGGGGCAATTACCGAGGCGTTGGATCAGGCGGGATGGGCGGAGATCATCGGTACGATCGCGGGCGACGACACGGTCCTGGTGATCACCCGAAGCCAGCGGGTTCGCGAGACGGTCGCACAGCGTATCCAGGCCCTGGTCAAGAAGTAAGACCCTCCCTCGCCGGGTCCCTTGCCGGGCCCCAGCGGCTACGTTACGCTTGAATTGGGCGGTGCCCCGGTCCGACAAACGGGTGCCACCGCCGAGTCTCCCGTCGGGCCCGCCCCTGCCGGAGCGAGCGAGACGGGATTCGTGCATCCTCCATCGGTTCCGAAGCGGAGAGAGATCGCGTGCGGTGCTTGGCGTTGAACGCCTCGTTCGAGCCGCTGACGATGGTCCCCGTGCGCCGGGCCCTCAGGCTGGTCATCGAGGGCAAGGCGGAGATCGTCGAGTCGGACGCGAACGACGTGGTCCGAAGTGAACGCCTCACACTACCCAAACCAGCCATCATCAGGCTGGTCAAGTTCGTGCACGTTCCCCGCCGCTTCCGCCGCCAAGTCACCAACACATTCCTCTTCGCCCGCGACAGCTATCGCTGCCAGTACTGCCATCGGTCGCAGCTCGAGCTGCGCCACCGCGAGTGCCTGACGCGCGACCACCTGATTCCGCTCTCCCGCGGCGGCGACAACGAGTGGGCCAACGTGGTCACCGCCTGCAGCTCCTGCAATACCCGCAAGGGCAACCATCTGCCCGAGGAATGCGGCATGCACCCGCTGGTGCCGCCGCGCGAGCCGCACTTCGTGCACCTCTCGTGGGCGGTGCGTCGCCTCACTTCCGCTCAGGCCAAGTACATCAAGCTGTTCTACGGCGACGAGGCGCTCCGCGCGCTGGGCGGCACGATCTAGCTAGGACGAGCTACCGTCCTCCTCCGGCAGGGGGACGATCACCTGAAGCTTGCCCCCCGCCGTCATCGGTATCTCCTCGACCGGCACCAGCTGGATCTGGACCGCGGTGCCGACGCGCGCCCGAAGCAGGGCGAGCGTCTCCCGCTGGGTCGCTTCCGTCCACTCGGGCCCCGTCATGAGCAGGACGCGCAACACATCCAACGACGTCTGATGCACTTGCCAGCGGCGGACGCCATTCACCGCGCGGAAGGCCGACTGGATTCCTGCCGCGTTGAGGGCGCGACCATCGGGCGTGCGGATGATCTGGCGCGTGCGCCCTTCCACCGGCCCGAGGAGTGCGAGCCCGCGCCCGCAGACGCAGCGATGGGCGCGGCGCCCCGCGACGTCGCTGACGCGGTAGCGCAGCAGCGGCTGGCCGAAGAGGGTCAGCGGCGTGATGACCACTTCGCCGGCCTCCCCGTCGGGAAGCCGGCGCCCCCGTTCGTCCACGATCTCGAGCAGCTGGACGTCATCGTTGAGATGATAGTCCCCGGGGCTCTCGGGACACTCGAACGCCAGGGGGCCGGCCTCGATGATCGCGTACACGTCGAGCGGCCGCACGCCGAAGGCCTCCTGGATCAGAAGCCGGCAGCGATCCGTCGTCGCCATCGATCCCGTGTACACCAGGCGGGGTCGGAGGTCGTGAATGCCGGCCGCCAGCACCGCCTCCGCCAGCTGCTCGAGTGCCACGGAGTAGCCGTTGATGGTATGAGGCTTCAGACGCTGGACCGCCGCCACCTGCGCCTGGACTGGCTCGAGGCTCGAGAGGCGGTGCATCGGGGGCAGGAGGCCGATGCGGCGGAGCAGGGCAATGGGCCCTTTCGACGCGGCCGCGAAACCCGAGCCGATGCTGACCTGTCGGTCGAAGGCCCGCCGCCCGAACACGGAGGCGATCCGACCGTGGATCGCGGAGACTTCGGCCTGGTCTCGCTCGGTCCGATAGAACACGGCCGGCCGACCGGTCGACCCGGAAGTCCGGACCGTGAACAGCCGCGCATGGTGCGCGGTCAGCATCTCGGTCGTGTGCTCCTGCACGGTCGCCTTGTCGAGAATCGGAAGCCGCTCGAGCGCCGGCCCGTCGTCGAGCGTGTCGGGGCGGAGACCCGCGCGATCGAACACCGAGGCCCAGTACGGCGTCCGCGCGGCCACCGCGGCGAGTCGGCGCAGCCGCGCCAGCCGTCGCGCCCGCAGCTCATCGGGGGTCAGCCATTGCTCCTTCCGACGCGCGCGGGTCTCCGTGAGCAGCGCCGTCACCGCCGCCAGCGAGGGCATGATCGTCTCCGCGAAGAAGGCCGCCCGCCTCAGCGGACGTCGAACGTGGGGCTTCGGACCTCGAGTCGCAGGCTGGGCAGGCCCGCCAGGCGCAGCAGGAAGCGCGTCGCGCCCCGGCCCAGTGCGTCACCAACGCCTTCCTTGCCCTGGGCCACGTCGTCCAGATCGCCCTCGAGGAACCGCTGCAGCTCATCGAGGTCGGAATCCGACAGGGTCGAGATCTCGAGCGATGCGGTGTAATAGTAGCTTCCGGTCTGTGCGGGCTGCACGCTCACCTTATAGGCAAAGGCGAGCGCCGCGCTCAACGCGTCGATGGTCGCGTAGCGCCGCTCTCTGGCCCGCCCGCTCACCAGCGTGAGCACCGTGTATTGATCGAGCAGGGGCTCGTGATGCAGCACCACGTCCCACTCGGCCTGGCGCTCGAACGCGTCGAACCAACCGCCTCGCGAGCGCCACACACCCACGGTGTAGTGGAGCCGCACCGGCAGGCCCGAGCGCAGGGCGGCCAACCAGCGGCCGTCGTCCAGCAGGTTCTCCGAGCGCACCACCGGCGCCCGCGAGCCCGAGGGGAGCGGATCGCTGGCCAGCCGAACGGTGAGCCGCACCGTGCCCGGCGACTGGGCCCGCAGCGGGCCTGACGTGGCGCCCAGCATGACAGCCACGGCCAAGGCCCAGCGGATGGGCCGGCGGCGGAAACCGACGAGCGGCGACACTAGAACCGGCGCTGCAGTCTCACGAGGAAGCGCACCGGCTCCGCACCGCTGAACCCCTTGGCCAGGTACGCGCCGATCTGTCCAGCGTCCAGGCCCACGCCCAGGTCGGCCTTCCACTCGCGGAACGACGGAATCCGGTTCACCGGAACCTGCTCGGGACCGTTCCCGGCCAACCAGGCCTTGCCGGCATCCGAGAAGAACACCAGGTCCGCCTCCTCGATGCCGATGAACCGGCCCGGGCCGCCGTCGCGGTCGCGCAGGCGGTATCCCAGGTTGAGCGCGAGGCGGGTGCGAACCTCCACCTGGGCGGTGATCGACCGGTCGCACAGGGCGACCAAGGCCGCATCGCTGAAGCCCCGCGGCGCGCAGGTGAACGCCCGGAACTCGTAACCCGGCAGCAGGTCGGGGCCGCCGAGCGAGATCCGGCGCTGAATCGGCATCCGGTCCCCACCGATCCAGCCCTCGGCGCGGAGCCGGGAGTTCACCCTGAGGGCCGGCGTCAGCCGCGAGTAGCGCCTGAGATCCAGGGTGAGCCGGTCGAAGGCATAGCCGCCGCCGGTGATGATCGCCGGCCGCACCGTCTCGGGCAGGGCCACCGGCGCGATATCGTCGCTGGTCGAGTGCTCGTAGCGGCCCCGCAGGTACCAGCCAGTGGTGGGCACCTCGCGATCGTTCCGGGTGTCGAGGCCGACCTCGAGGCCGGTGGTGAAGTAGTGCCCGTCGTCGACCAGCGGGTTCCGGCGCCAGGTATCGCTGTTGCGGAACACCGACCACGGATCCACCGCGCGGACCGACCGCTCGCGGTCGCGCCGGAGGGAGAGCTCGATCCGGAGCGACGGGGTCGGCTGCACCCAGGCCAGGCCACCGCCGCCGTTCCGCTCGTACCAATCGCGGTAGTCGCGCTGCAGCAGAAAGGCCGACCACCCGTTCTCCGCCGCCGACAGCGGCTGGTCCTCCACCGGCGCGACATCACTGTAGAGCCGGCCGGCCACGCCGCCGTGGGGAAAACGGAACTCGGCGCGCAGCCCGTACCCGAAATCGCTGCTGAGCCGCGAGCCCTCCGGCGCCGTGCGGAGGATGCCCCGGAGGTCGAGCCGTGCCGCCGTCTTCCGCGAGGGCCTGAGCTCGAAGGTGGGGCCGGCGACGATGGGCAGGCCCTCGATCCGATTGTAGGTGCCGCCCGTGGCCAGCAGCAGCGTGGTCCGGACCTTCCCGGTCTGGAAGCTGGTGCGGGCCGCGGCCAGCTCCGCGAGCGAGCGGCGGCGCTCGCGCACGACCAGCGTCCCGTCCGCCGAGCGGAGCACTGGCGCCGCGTCCCAGATGACCCGCTCCCGGCCGACGTGGCGGGCCTCGGGACTTCGGATGAGGCGCCCGCCCACCACCAGGACGTCGCCCTCCAGGTCGGCGCCGGGCAGCAGGTAGAGGGTGGCGTTCACCACGACCAGGTCGCCTCGGACGGTTCCCGCGATCCTGAGCGATCCACGGTACAGGGCCAGCCGGCCGGTGAACCCGCTGCCCGGCGGAAAGCTCACGTCGCCGGTCATGCGGGTGGTGGCACTGTCGTTGTAGAAGTCGAGCAGCTCCGCCACCACGTCGGGTGCGGGCCCGGCGTGGACCACCGCGGAATCGCCGGGCGGCTGGTCGGGATCGATGACGATGACGCTGTCCTGCGCCCGGGCCAGCGCGGGCAGGGCGAGCATCAGCAGGAGGCCGCCGACGAGAAGTCGCATGCGGAGCTCGAAGAGTGAGGAAGGGCGGGGCCGCTACTCCCGGTCGAGACCCAGCCGCCGCATCCGCCGGTACAGGTTGGCGCGGTCGGTCTGCAGCAGGCGCGCGGCTTCGGCGACGCTGCCATGGGCCTGCGACAGGGCCGCCGCGATGAGCCCGCGCTCGTGATCGTCGAGCGCCTCGGAGAGCGGCCGGCCGAGCGCGGCGCTCGCGGCTGGCGGCGGAGGCCCGCCGCGCAACACCTGCCGCACCGCGTCGGCTTCGATCGTCGGGCCGCACAGGATGATGAGCCGCTCGACCAGATTGGCCAGCTCCCGCACGTTCCCCGGCCAGCCATAGCCGGCCATGGCCTGGAGCGCCGCGGCGGTGAAGGTCGGCGCCTGGCGCGGCCGGAGCCGCTCGGCCAGGTGCCCCACCAGCGCCGGCAGGTCCTCCAGCCGCTCGCGGAGTGGCGGCAGTCGGATGGGAAACACGTTGAGCCTGAAGAACAGGTCCTCACGAAACTCGCCGTCCGCCACGGCATCTTCCAGCCGCCGGTTGGTGGCGGCGACAATGCGCACGTCCACCCGATGCGCCGTCTCCGCGCCCAGCCGCTGGAGGTCGCCCGTCTCGAGGGTGCGCAGCAGCTTGGCCTGAGCGTCCGCGCTGAGGTCGCCGATCTCGTCCAGGAACAGCGTGCCCTGGTGCGCCAGCTCGAACCGGCCCAGCCGCCGCTCGGTGGCGCCAGTGAAGGCGCCGCGCTCGTGGCCGAACATCTCCGACTCGACCAGGTCGCGCGGGATGGCCGCACAGTTGACCGTCACGAACGCGCGCGTGCTCCGTTGGCTCGCGGTGTGCACCGCCGCCGCGGCCAGCTCCTTGCCCGTGCCGCTCTCGCCGCTCAGCAGCACGCGCGCCTCGGTCGGGGCCACCCGGGCGATCAGCGCGCGGACCTGCTGCATCGCGGGACTCTCGCCCACCAGGGCCGAGCGCCGCCCCAGCTCCGCCTGAAGCGCGCGGTTCTCGGCGCGGGTCCGGTTGAGCTCCAGCGCCGCGCGCACGGTGACAAGCACCGATTCCGGGGTGAGCGGCTTCTCCAGGAACTGGAACGCGCCCAGCTTGACCGCGCGCACCGCGTCGGTGAGCTGCGCCTTGCCGCTCATCATGATGACGGGGATGGTCCGGCCCCGCTCCCGGAGGGCGGTCAGCGTCTCGAGACCATCGGGACCCGGCGGCATGAGCAGGTCGAGCATGATGACATCGGGATCGACGTCGTCGACCTGCAGCAGGGCCGCATTGCCGTTCGCGGCCTCGGCCACCGTGAACCCTTCCTCACGGAGCAGGGCGGCCAGCATGCGCCGGATGTTGGCCTCGTCGTCGACCAGGAGGATCTGCGCGCGCTCGGTCACCCGTGGCCCTTGAGCTGGACGACGAAGGTGGCGCCCCCGCCCGGCGTCTGCTCCACCGCGATCGCCCCTTGGTGCATCTCGACCGTCTGTTTGGCCAGGGCGAGCCCCAGGCCGGTGCCGCCACCCTTGGCGGTGACGTACGGATCGAACAGCCTGCCGGCCAGCTCGGGTGGAACGCCCGGCCCGTGATCGACGATCTCCACCCGCACCCCGCCGTTCTCGGGCCGGGCCGAGACCTCGAGCGCGCCGCGTGCGTCGCAGGCCTCGACCGCGTTGCGGACGATGTTGCTGAAGGCCCGCTGGAGGGGATCGTAGTGCCCCAGCAGGGTGGGCAGCGCCGGGTCGAGCGTGAGCTGGACCTGCATCGTGGGCGGAACGCTGCTGCGGGCGAGCCCGGTAAGCAGCTCGGCGAGGTCCACCGGCGCCGCGGGCCCGTCGGGGAGCCGCCCGAATTCGGTGAACTCCCGCGCCAGCTGCTCGAGTCGACCCGACTCCGCCATCAGCACGTCGATCGCGTCCTGCTGATTGGGCGAGGCGCTCCGCGAGAGCTGCGCCACCGCCAGGCGGATGGGCGTGAGCGGATTCCGCATCTCGTGCGCCACGCGCCGCGCCGTTTCGCGGAACGCGCGGAGACGCTCGGCCTCGAGGGCGCGGGCCCGGCCCTGGTCCAGCGCATCGGCCATCTCCCGCAGCGCGCGGCGCAGTGCCTCGAACTCGGGCGCGCCGCGCCGGGGCCGGTCGGGCGGCAGCGGCTCGAGTCGGCGGATGTGACCGGTCCAGCCGATCAGCTCTTCGATGGGCCGGCTCAGCTGGCGCGACAGGTGTCCGCCCACCCGCACCGACGCATAGAGGAACGCGGCGCCGACCAGCAACACCACCAGCCCCAGGCCCGCGTAGTAGTAGCGCCCGAAGGTGTTCACCCGCTGCATCTGGGCCAGCGCGCGGTTGAGCTTGTTCGCGTGATCGCTCAGGGCCCGGCGCTCCGCCGGACGGAGCCGGGTGGAATCGAGTGTCTGGAGCAGGGCGCGCCCCGACGCCCCCACGTCCTCCATGGCTCGGAGCGCACCGGCGGCCGGCGTGGTCGAGCGCACGGTCAGGGCCCAGCCCAGGATCGCGACGGCGGTGGGGACCGCGCCGAGCAGGATCAGGATGAGGAGAATTCGCTGGCGGAAAGCGAGGCGCATCGCCTCTGAAGATAAGCCGCGCCCCGCTGGAGGGCCCAGCCGGCCGCCACCCCTGCCACCGCCGCCGCCCACTCCGACCAGTGGACCGGCGGGAGGCCCGCGGCCAGCGACGGGAACGTGAGGCCCGCGGCGATGACGGGCGGGAGGATCCATCGGACCCGCCCGTTGGCGCTCGCGGCCCAGTAGGCGAGCGGCAGCAGGCTCAGCGCCAGGACCAGCGCCGTGAACCACCGTACCCCGTGCCCGATGCCGACCTCGAACGGCGAGATCAACCGCCAGCCGTACGCGGGCGAGAGCGCGAACTCGATCGCCCGGGTACTGTCGCCATAGGTCGACCGCAGCCCGACGACCCCATCCGATGCCCGGGCATCGAGCCGCACGGTCACGCCGGCGACGTCGGGCAGCCCGCCCGGGAGTGTCACCGTCATCTGGTGAAGCCGCAGCTCCACACCCCGAACGGGGATGGCGATTCCCAGGTGGCGCCGCAGCTGAAACAGCGTGAGCTGATTGGTGCCGCCCGCCTTGAGCTGGTAGATCCACGATCGGTTGGCGACCGGTCGCCCGGAAGTCACCTGGGCCTCGAGCGAGAACCGTCCGGTGGTGAGCCCGCGCCGGAGGGCGGCGGAATCGGGCGGCGAGCCATTCCTCGGCATGGGCTGCCCGTCGAGGCGAACCTCGTGAGTCTCGCCGAGAAAGATGTCCCGTTCGCGGGTGGCGCCGGCCCACCCGCTTTCGAGCGCACCCGACCCGAGCGCGGGGCTCACGAGCCACGCCGACGCTCCCAGCGTTGCGAGCCACACCGCGGCCCAGGCACCGAGGAGCCGCCCGGCCTGAGCGGGCGAAGGGCGGAGCAGCACGCTGAGCCGCTGGGCGAGCGACGCGCCCATGGCGCCACCGGTGGTATTCGTCAGGAGGTCGCTCAGGCTCGCGTCCCGCCCCGGAATCGCCACGAGCTGGAGCAGCTCGACCGTCAAGGACAGCGCGGCCCCCACCAGCACCGTGCCACGCCAGGACACACCGGCCAGCCGGAGCCCGATCGCGAACGGAAGGAACAGGAGCAGGTTGGCGACGATGTCGGCGCCGCCCGCGTCGCCGCAGACGATACACCAGAGCGGCGTGAGCTGGACCTGCCCGTTGGGATCCGGCGCAGAGGTGAGCGTCGCTCGAACGATGCACAGGAGCCCGCCCGCTGCGAGCACCACTCCCGCCGTGCGTATGCGACGTGTCATCGAGATGGGCCTCCGGCGAGTGAACCCAGCGCCCCGGGGCGAGCCGGGAGAGCCGGGGCCGGTGTGACCCGCCTCACCCCCGTCGATTCCCGAGGCGGCTACACTGGTGGGCGCTCCGGAACAAGCCATATCAACCACGGGACCTATCACGCTCATGAGTGCTGGAACGTCCGCGCGCCCCGCCGAGTCCGGCCCGCTCCGGATCGGCATCATGCTCCGGGGCATCGATGAATACGACGGGGCCGGGGTCTACATCCGGCAGCTGGTCGATGCCGTGCTCCAGTTCGATCGGACCAACCAGTATGTGCTGTTCTACTCCGATGCGGCGCAGCGGGGTCGCTACAGCCACTTGCCAAACGTGCGCGAGGTGGTGGTGCGTGCGCCAGGAAAGCTGCTGTGGGACCAGGTCGCCGTGCCGGTCGCGGCCCGCCGCGAGGGCGTGGACGTCCTGTTCCACCACAAGTTCAGCATCCCGGTGGTGGCGCCCTGCCCAACCATCGTGCAGCAACGCGGCACCGAGTACTGGACCTTCCCCGAGTACTATCCGACGCTCGGCGACCGGATCAACCGACTCTACAACGTGCTCACGATTCCGCTCTTCTGCCGCCGCGCCGAGCGGGTGCTGACCAACTCGGACAGCCTGGCGGAAGAGCTGGAACGGCTGGCCGGCGTGCCACGAGACAAGATGGCCACCATCTATGCCGCCGCCGACGAGCGCTTCCGGCCCGTCCGTGACGGCGCGGAGCTCGAGCGGGTGCGGACGCGCTACGGCCTCCCCGCCGAGCCGTTCTTCCTCATGGTGGTAAAGGGGTACGCCAGGGTCGAGTACGCTGGCGCCGCGCTGTGTCCCAGAAAGAACGTAGAAGGCACGCTCGAGGCATTCGCCCGTGCCCGGGCCACCGACCCGGCCACGCCGAGGATGGTGATCCTGGGCGCCGGGGTCCGCGAGCGGCTCACGCCGGCGGTGCTCCGGGACCGGTTCGGCCTCGATCCCGAGTCGGTGGTGATTCCCGGCCTCATCGCCCACGACGACATGCCGGCCGTGTACAGCCTGGCCGGCGCGCTCCTCTTCCCCTCCTACTACGAGAGCTTCGGCATTCCGCTGGTCGAGGCCATGGCGTGCGGCTGTCCGGTGATCACCTCCAGCGCGCCGGCCTGCCCCGAGGTGGTCGGCGAGGCGGCGCTGGTGGTCGATCCGGACGACGTCGTGGGCCTGACGGACGCGATGCTGCGCCTGGTCCGCGAGCCGGATCTCCCCGCGAGCCTCCGCGCCAAGGGCCTGGCCCGCGCCGCGACGTTCTCGTGGCACGACGGGGCACGACGACTGGTGGATGAGCTGACGCGGGTTGGTCAGCGGCGCGCGGCCTGAGATCAAACCCAGCCCAGCCGGCGGTACGAGTCGATCGTCCGCACCAGTCCCTCTCGCAGGCTCACCTTCGGCGCGAAGCCGAGCTCCCGGCGGGCGCGGGACGTATCGAACCAGCGGTTGCTGGTGAAGAACTTGACCCGCCGTCGAAACACGGGCGGCTCGATGCGGAGCGGAATGCAGATCGCTTCGCAGGCGGCGCCGAGCAGCCAGAACGGCCACACCGGAAGCCGGAGTCGGGGAGGCGGCACCTCGGCCACCTCGGCGATCTCCTTCACCAGTTCCGTGAGCGTCGGCGCCTCGAGGCCGGTGAGGATGTAGGTGCGACCGCTGGCCTCGGCCTGGTCGCCCGCGAGGAGCATCCCGTCGATGAGGTCGTCGACGTACACCATCTGAAATCGCGGCCGGCCGTTGCCCAGGAGGTGAAACCGCCGGCGGGCGATGCCGCCGATCAGCTTGAACAGTCGCCGGTCGCCCGGACCGTAGATCGGTCCGGGCCGGACCACGGTCAGCTCCAGGCCCACCCGTCGCGCGGTCTCGCGGGCCATCCACTCGCCCTCGAGCTTGGTCTGCTGGTAGATGTCCATGGGATGAAACGGCGCGTCCTCGGTCGCCGGCGCGCTGCCCTGGATATCGCCGTGCACCCCGACCGTGCTGCAGTGGACCACCCGACGCACGCCGGCGTCCGCGGCCGCCTCCACCAGCAGCCGGGTGGCATCCACGTGCACCGAGCGATACTCCGAGTCGGGTACGCCCGCCCGTCGGAACACGGCGGCGAGATGATAGACCACCTCCACGTCGCGGAGCGCGCGGCGGACCACCGACTCGTCCCGCACGTCACCCGCGATCACGTCCACGCCGGCCGCGGCGAGCTCCGGCGCGCTCGCCTCACGGCGCACCAGCCCGCGCACCGGCCGCCCCTGGGCGGAGAGGGTGCGGGCCAGCGCCAGCCCCGTGAAGCCGCCGGCTCCGGTGATCAGCACTCGGCCGGCGCTCACGGGCTGGTTCTCCCGGCCCGGAGCCCCGCGGACCACGGGGCCGTGTCGGGCAGCGCGGGCCTCACCGCCTCGCGCCGGTGCGCGCATGCGGCCTCCAGCAGCTCGGCGAATTGCCGGGCAACCTCCCGGCGCGAGTAGGCGGTGACGGCGGCGCTCGGCGGAATGGGCTCGCCCCGAGGGCGGGTGGCCAGGTGGTCGAGGATCGCCGCGATTCGATCCACCTCCTCGTATCCGACGGGGTGCGCGTGGGGAACCGCCCCGAGCACGTCACGCATGACCGTACCGCCGTCGAGCAAGCCCACGATGGGGCGCCCGGCCCGGAGATACTGCAGCGTCTTGGAGGGCATGACGCCGCAGAACTCTTCGACCCACAGGACGTCGGCGCCCAGCATGTACCCGATCGCCTCGCGCTGGGGCACCGGGGGCACCACATGAACGGCCACCCCCTCCGGCGGCGCTTCCAGCTCGGCAGCGGCGCTGGCGTCCACGAAGCCGATCTGCCAGACGTGCACGCGGCCCTCGAGCTCCGGGCGACCCTGGAGGAGCCGGCTCAGGGCCGCCCAGAGCGTCCGCGGTGGGCGGCGGAGCTGCCCGGTGTGAACGATGGAGAACGGCGGGAGCTCGCGTGGCCGCGTGCCAGCGAAGTCCTCCTCGTCGTAGCCGTTCGGGATCAGGCGGAACGGCGGACGACGCTCTTCCTGCAGGCGGGCGAACGGCGCGGCGACCATGCGCTGGTCCACCGCCACCACCGCGGCGGCGTCGGCCACCGACCGCTCCTCGAGCCACCGCTCGTATCGCGCCAACGGGGCCGGGCGGCGTGGTGCCCCGGCGTATTGGGTCCACGCGTCGCGGAAGTCGGCGAGGTAGGGAATCCCGAGCCGCGCGGCTACGGTGTGCGCGATGAGGAGTGCCGTCGGAGGGAATGAGGTCGCCACGACCGCGTCCCATCGCGCTGCCGGAGCGGCCCGGAGCGCGGCACGCACCGCGAACGGATACCATAGCACCTGCGAGTCGGGCACCAGCCACGCCTTGGGATGCCAGGCGCCGCGCCTGGGCGCGCTGCGGAGCGCGGAGCGCGTGCCGCCCGCCCGGGCGGGACGGCGATAGAACAGCGAAAACTCGGGCGCGCGGGTACGCAGGATCTCGAGCCCCGCGACCTGCTCGAGCAGCATCGGGTCGGTCGGCAGTCCGGCGGTGGGCCGGGCTCCGGTGAGGACGGTAGGCCGCCAGCCGAACTCGGGCAGGTACTTGGCCAGCTTGATCGCGCGCTCGACCGATACGTGACTGGTCGGCGCGAAGTTCCGGGTCACCAGCAGGACGTTCCGCATGACTAGCGTGCCATCGCCGGCGCCGGAACGGTGCGGCGCTCGCCCTCGAACCGGCGCACCAGCTCGGCGGCTATGGCGTCGGCGTCGAACTCCTGCTCGATCCGGCGCCGGCCCGCGAGCCCGAGCCGGGCGCGCAAGTCCTCGGAGGTCAGCAGGGCGCCGAGCGCATCGGCCAGGGCGCCGGGGTCGCGCTCCGGCACCAGGAGTCCGGCGCTCCGATCCAGCAGCTCGGCGAGACCGCCAGTGGGTGTCGAGACCGCCGGGATCCCGTACGCCATGGCCTCGATCAGGGCCACGCTCAGGCCCTCGTGCACGCCGTTTCCGAGGTCGACGCTGGGAAGGGCCACGCAGTCGACCGCGCCGTCCCGATAGTACCGCAGCAGCTCCGCGTGCGGGACCGTGCCAAGCATGCGAACCTGCCGCTCGAGGCCGAGCTCGCGGATCCGGGCGGCGATGGCCGGCCCGTCCGGCCCATCGCCGACCAGCCAGAGCTCGAATGCCAGGCCGCGCGCGGCCAGCTCGGCGGCCGCGTCGATCAGGTAGCGCAGCTGCCCCTTGACCGGGATCAGCCGGCCGGGGCACACCACGACCGGCGTGGGGCGACGCGACTGGGGCGCGATCGCCGGCGGGACCCGGACCCCCATGTGCACCACGATAGCGTGGGCGGCCGCCTCCGGGCCCACCAGGCGGAGCGCGGCGTCCAGCATGTAGCGCGCGATGAACCGGCCGAACTTCGCCGACCGGAGCTTGAGGTCGAGCAGGTTGTTGAGGTGGACGTCGTAGCGGTGGGCGGTGAAGCTCCACGGGATGCCGCTCACGGCGCTCGCCCCCATCGCCATGGTGGC
>DATEJD010000309.1:0-2302 GCA_035278325.1 Gemmatimonadales bacterium
GAGCCGATGATCGACCGCAGATGGCCGACGATCACGTCGGCGGGCGCGGCGGCCTCGCGGACGGCCGTGTCATGGATCATCCGGTTCCAGTTCCCGCGGGCGCGGAGCAGCTCCCGTACCGCCTGCCCTCGGGTGATGCGCGCGGCGAGGGTCAGATGGGCGGCCACGTCCCGCACCCGCCAGTCCCCGCAGCGCGTGGGCGTCTCCCACTCCTCGGCGCTCAGGCCCTCCAGCAGGTCCGCGAGGCTCGCGCGCTCGCGGTCGACGACCTGCCACAACTCGTCGGTCTCCAGCATGACGCCCATGGGAACCACCTACTCAAGTGGTAAGCTTCTCTGACCAAAGTAGTCAGAGCCTCTGACTACTGTCAAGCGATACGAGAGATACGAGCGATACCGAGGGAGCGTCGACGATGCCTGCGGAGAGCGAGCTCAACACGGGCGTGCTCCTGTTCCTCCCGTACCGGGCCCTGGAGAACCGTGTCTTCGCCGCGCTCGCCGAGGCCGGTTTCGACGACTTCACGCCCGCCCAGGCCCGGGTCATGCAGCGCATCGGCCCGAACGGCACGCGGCTGACGGAGCTGGCCGAACAGGCCCAGATCACCAAGCAGACCGCGGGCTTCCTGGTCGACCAGCTGGAGAAGGCGGGCTATGTGACCCGGATACCGGACCCGACGGACAAGCGGGCCCGGCTGGTGTGCGGGGCGCGCAAGGCGTGGGAGGCCAAGGAGGTCGCCGACGGGGTGGTGGCCGAGGTGGAGAAGGAATGGGAGGAGCACCTCGGCAAGCGCCGCATGAAGCAGCTGCGCGAGGCGCTGACGCTGCTGCGGGAGATCACGGACCCTTGGGCCTGAAGACTCTGGCCAGGTTCAGTCGATGAACAGGAACGATGCTGATGCTCACCGCCCTCCTCGCCGTAGCCGGGACGCTCCTCGGATCGATAGTCACCGGCACGTTCCAGCACCTGTCCGCCGGCCGGGCCGAACGGACGGCCGCCGCCGAACAGTTGCGCCGCGAGCGCCTCGAAGCGGTGACGGCCCTCGCCGCGGCCGGCTCGGACCATCGCCGGGCCCTGCGGATGCGCGGGCTCGCCCGGCTGCGCGACGCTGACGAGGCCGAACTGGAGGAGCTGCGCGCCAGGTCCCACGCCACCCGCTCGGCCATCACCCGCCCGCTGGTCACGCTGCGGCTCCTGGTTCCCGATCCGCGGGTCCACGCCACCGCGCAGGAAATGGTCGTGGCCACGTACGACATGGTCGACGCGGCCGGCAGCGCCGAGGAGCTCGACGCGGCACAGGAGGCGGCCCGAGCCGCACACGACCGCTTCGTGGAGGCGGCCGCCGCGTACTTCAGCCCCGCCTAGACGGGTACGGCCGTGTCTACTTCCGCCCCGCCAGACGGGTACGGCCGTGTCTACTTCCGCCCCGCCTGCACGGGTACGGCCGCCGCTTCCTCCACCTCCAGGAGCGACGCGCTCCGGCGTTCCGCCTCGAAGGCGCGGTGGCCGCCGCGCAGTCCGAACAGCCGCTTGGCGAGCAGGATGTAGAGCACGGCGAGGATGTTGAGGACCAGGGTGGCGATCTTCAACCAGCTGACGTGCTCGGTGAGTTCGTAGATCTCCAGGGGGAGGAAGGCGGCCGTGGCGACGACCGTCAGATACTCCGCCCAGCGCTTGGCGTACCAGAGCCCGACCGCCTCGACGAGCTCGATGAGCGCGTAGGCCAGGAGCAACACCGCCACCAGGACAAGGGTGTTGTGCTTGTACCCGAAGGTCTTCTGGATGGTGCCGACGACCGGTGAATGGTCGAGGTCGTAGTGGAAGTGCCGGAAGACGGGGCGGAAGACGTCCAGATACTCGTCGAAGAGCCGGCGCACCGCGTCCTGGGAGTTGCTGAACTTCCACACGGCCGCCGCGACCAGCACGATGAACACCCCGCGCACGGCCCGCTCGATCGCGAGGAACCGCAGCACGAACAGATCCCGCAGCACCTTGCCGCGCGGCACGAGGGGCGCCTCGGCGGCCGGACCCGATCCGTGCGGTTCGCCGAGCACGAAGTCACCGCAGCGCAGACAGCGCCAGACCTCGCCGAGCGCGGTGTCGGCACGCAGCCGGATGCGCAGCCGGGGGTCGTCCGGCGCGTACGTCACATGCCCGCGGCGGGCACATGTCCGCCGGTCCCAGTCGATCGACATCCCCCGTGCCTTTCACGAACGCTGAATGAGCCTGCCGCGCCTGTAGGGGGCAGGCGCGGCAGGCTAGTGGGGGCGGGTAAGAGTTCGGTGAGGCGATGGCTCTTGCCGGT
>DATEJD010000310.1:0-13474 GCA_035278325.1 Gemmatimonadales bacterium
CGTCTTTCCGTCTTCAGGTACATTAATCCGACCTGCCCGACTTCCTTCCAACCCGGAGGCCCCGATGACGCTCTCGCGCCGGCTCGCGCTCGTCCTCATGCTCCTGTCGCCACAGGTCGCGTCCGCCCAATCGCCCGCGAACCCCGTGGCGCTGGTGGACGCCTACATGGCCGCCTGGAACGCGCACGATGCCGCCCGAGCCGCGGGCTACATGGCGGACGATGTCGAGTACTACGATGCCAGCACCCCGACGCCGCAGAAGGGGCGGCCCAACGCCCAGAAGAACGTCATCCAGGCGTTCATGACCGCGGCGCCGGACTGCCGCTGGACCCGCACCGGCACGCCGGTGGTGGACAAGAATGGCATCGCCTTCCAGTGGACCTTCGAGGGGACCAACACGGGCCCGTGGAGCGACGGCACGAAGGCCACCGGCAAGCGATTCAGCTTCAACGGGCTCACGCTGGTGCGCATCAAGGGTGGGAAGATCGCCTATCAGGGCGACTACTACGACGCGTACGGCTTCTTCAAGCAGCTCGGTCTGGCGCAGTAGCGGAGTCAGCTTCGGGCTGGCTCGAGCTGGACCCTGGCGCCGCCGAGGGCGATGGGCCAGCGGAGGGTGATGGATTCACCCTGGCGGGTGCGGTCGAGTCCGCGCTCCGACTTGGCGACCGTCTCGATCTCGAACCGCCATTCCTCGGCGGCAGGGGTCGCGACCAGCGCGACCGCGCCCGCGACGCTCAGCTCGGTCGCGAAGCAGTCCCCGGGCTCCCCGGCGGACTGCTCCCATCGCCAGCTCACCGTGACGCGGCCTTCCGCGTCGCACCAGACGCGCTTTTCCAGCTCGGTCGACCCGTCGGGCAGGCTGCAGACGATCTCGACGCCGCCATTCCGGCGCTCCACCGCCCAGGCAAAGCGATGCCGGGCCCAGGACCGGACGGGCCGATACGCCCCCCGGACGTAGTCCTCGAGCCTCAGGCCGCCGGGGAGGACGCGGTCCACGAACAGCGCCCGATCGTCGTGGTCGAGCCCCAGCTCGGGCTCGCCATCCGACGCGAGCTCGGCCGCCTGGGCCAGCTCGTGGTACGCCTCGCGGCGGCGGGTGAGCGCGTTGGCGTAGTTGATGCCCGTCGCGAACACGGTGTACTCCTCGATCGCGCCGCCCCGCGCCGGGCTCACCAGCAGAGCGAAGCCGGGCGCGTGGACCCAGATCTCCTCGTAGCCGTCCGCGTCGATGTCCAGCACATCCCAGGCGAGGCCTTCGTCGCGTCGGAGGCCCGCCTCGGCCTCGGCGAGGTTGCGCCAGATCGCGTCGCGCAGGTGCGGCAGGTACAGTCCCCCGAACACGCCGTGCCAGTAGGCGTCGTTGCACTGCGCGCGGCCGATGGCCCGGCGGACCGCCGGCGGGTCGCCGGCGCGGCGGGCCAGCGCGCTCAGCGCCATCATTTTCTTGTGCATCCGGTTGGATTCGGGGTATTTGACCAGGAAGTTGCGCCAGTGGGCTCCGCGGATCAGCGCACCATCGGGACCGGCCACGCGTTCCGGACCGAGATCGGTCTCGAGCCGCGCCAGCCGGATCGCGCCGTCGGGCGGGAGTGACCAGGCCTCCATCTCCCGGTAGGACGCCGTCGGCAGGTAGGCCAACCCGCCGCTCGGCACGGCCTCGAGTGCGTCGTCCAGGCGGCTCAGCACCACCTCGCCCTGATCGATGAGGCCGCCGATGGCGGCCATGAACCGATCCAGCCAGCCCTTCCCGTACACCCATTCCTTGGTTCCAGGCCAGCCGCCGAACTTCTCGCCGTCGTCGGCGAGGAGGGCGAGGCCGTGTCCGGCGGAGCGGAGCTCGCGCAGGTACGCGGCGCTCTCTTCGGGGGGCCGGAAGGGGACCAGGTAGCGGAGCCGCTCGTCGATGGGAAAGAGCGCGACGCGCTTGCCGTCGCTCTCGGTCCAGAACGGCGCATGGAGCTGGTGCGGGGCGAAGCCCGTCACCAGGAAATGCCGATCGTCTACCAGCGCGTAGCGGACGCCCGCGTCGGCCAGGTCGGCGGCGAGCTCGGGCTCCCATACCCGTTCGGTGAGCCAGAGGCCCCGCGCGTCCACCCCGAAGCGGCGCCGCACCGCCTCGTGCATCCAGCGGATCTGTTCGACCCGGTCCGGCCGCGGGAGCGAGGCCAGCACCGGCTCGTAGTAGCCTGCCAGCAGCAGCTCGACCTTGCCGTCCGCGGCGAGGCGGCCGAGCCGATCGAGGTAGGCGGGCTCGTGCTGCTCGAGCCAGTCGAGCAGTGGACCGCTCAGGTGCAGCACGACGGGAAGGAACTCGCGGTCGGCGAGGGCGTTCAGCAGGGGCCGGTAGACGTCTTCGACGTGCTGGGCGAACACCTGGTCGAAGTTGCCGACGGGTTGATGGAGGTGGAGGCCGAACGCGAACCGGATCGGCGGCATGCGTCAGCCGACGACCAGCGAGCGCGACCCGCCGAGCGCCGCCGCCAGCGCAGGCAGCACGTCGGGGAAGAGCGCGTCGCGCTCGGCGAGCTCCGCCGCCCGCCGGTGGCCGCGGTCGAGCGCCGCCGCCGAGCCATCCTCCAGCGCCTGCACCAGCTCCTCGGTATCGCTGCAGTGCTCGCGGAACCGGCGCTCGCCGTAGTCGGCCGCGGCACCGGTGGAGATGATGAACTGCCAGTCGGAGGACTGGGCCAGCAGCAGCTCCCGCGCGGCCTGGGCGAGAATGAAGCGGGTGTCGTCGGACCGGAGCGCCGAGGGCGCCACATCCCAGAAGCGCTCCTCGAGCGGCCACAGGCGCTGCCAGGTCCAGACGGTCTGGTCGCTGATCCACATGGAGAAGTCGCCGTTGGCGCCCCAGGAGCCGGCGGGCATGCGGATGGCCGCCCGCGTTGGATGCCGGCTCAGGTGGTGAGAGCCGGTGGTGGGTCGCACCCCGGGACGGCCGCGGAGCGCGCGGTACACCTCGCCGAGAAAGTCGGGCCCCTCGAACCACCAGTGCCCGAACAGCTCGGTGTCGAACGGCGCGACCACGACGCCGTCCCGGTGCCGCGACTCGGCCGCGGCGATGCCGGCGAGCAGCCCGGCGAAGTGGTGCGCGTGGCCGCGCGCGCGGTCGCCGGCCTCCGCCGGATCGTACGGCTCCTTGGCGCCCAGGTCCACGTCCGCTCCCGTCACCCGCCACAGCTTGAGCCCGCCGGGCCAGCGCATCTTGTGGAACTCGAGATAGGCACCGTCGCCGGGATAGCCCTCGAACCTGCTCCAGACCTGCATCGACGCCCGCGGATCGCGCACGAAGGCGGAGACATCCATGCCCCGTGCGTGGGCCACTCGGTAGGCCTGGTACGGCGACCGGGTGGCGACCCCCGCGCCGGCGCGCGCGGCGGGCAGGTGCACTTCGGGGTCCTGTGCCGCGGGATCGCCCGAGAGGCCCAGCGGCCGGCCGGCGGACGCGAGGTGCGCGTCGACGAAGAAGAAGCGGAAGCCCGCGTCGGCCAGGTGCTCCTCGATGCCCCGGCGCATCGCGCTCCGCGGACCGCCGGGCCAGGGCGCCCAGGGACCGCGCGGGCGATAGGCGCACTCGGGCAGCCAGCAGCCCTGCGGCGCGCGCCCGAACAGCCGGCGGTGCTCCGCCGCGCCGACCGCGAGCTGGAACCGGATGCTCTCGTCGCGCGCGAGGAGCGGCAGGAACCCGTGCGTCGCCGCGGAGCCGATGATCTCCAGGCGGCCCTCTGCCTCCAGCGCCCGGAACGCCGCCACCAGGTTGCCGTCGATCTCGCGGAACAGGCGGCGGAGCCGCTCGAGCCGGGCCCGCCAGAAGGCCGCCTGCGGCAGCAGATTGGTCTCCCCGGTCTTGGCGAGCGACGCCGGGGCCTCGTCGCAGGCCACCAGCCGCTGCTCGAAGAAGGCCTCCATCTCGCGGACGAAAATCGGGCTCGCGAGCTGGTTGGCCAGCACCGGCGTAAAGCCGATGGTGACCGGCGCCGGCGTCTGCTCGGCGCCGAGGCTCCGGAGCGTCTCGAGCAGCGGAAGGTAGGTGTCGAGCGTGGCTTCGCAGATCCAGTCGCTCCCGTGCGGCCAGCGCCCGTGATTGAGCACGTAGGGGAGATGACTGTGCAGGGTCAGCACGAAGTCCATCGGCGCCCCGTTCACCGGGCCCCCGAATGGACCAACGCGCGGCGGTACACGTCGAGGTACTCCGCGACCGACCGCTCCCAGCTGAAGTCGCGCGCCATCCCATGCCGCATCATGGCCTGCCAGCGCGGCGGGTCGGCGTAGCAGGCGAGCGCGCGGAACGCCGCCTCGCTGAAGGCCTCCGCGGTGTACGCGTCGAACGAGAAGCCGGTCACGCCGTCGTCCACGGTGTCACGCAGGCCGCCCACGTTCCGGACGATGGGCGGCGCGCCGTAGCGCTGCGAGCGCATCTGGGTCAGGCCGCAGGGCTCGTACAGCGACGGCATCAGGAAGATGTCGGCACCGGCCATGAGCCGGTGCTCCAGCCGGTCGTGGAAGTCGAGCTGCACCCCGATCCGGTTGGGCGCGGAGGTGGCCAGCTCGACCAGAGCCTGCTCGTAGCGCTGCTCGCCGCTCCCCAGGAAGACGAACTGCGCGTCGCTCGCGAGGAGATCGCGGGCGCCGAGGATGAGGTCGAGGCCCTTCTGGGTCACCAGCCGGCCGGTCATGCCGAACAGGGGTGTCTTCCGCCGCTGCGGCAGGCCGAACGAGCGCTGGAGCGCGGCCTTGCAGCGCCGCTTGCCATCGAGCTGGTCGGACGAGTACCGGGCGGTGATCTGGGTGTCGGTGGCCGGATCCCACTCGCGCTGGTCGATCCCGTTGAGCACGCCGACCAGCCGGTCGCCCAGCCAGAGGAAATTGTCGTGCAGGCCGAACCCGCCGCCGGGGGTCCGGAGCTCGACCGCCTGGGTGGGGCTCACCGTGGTGACGAAGTCGGTGAAGACGAGCCCGCCCTTGAGGAAGTTGACCTTGCCGTACCACTCGAGCTGCCGCCAGTTGTAGATCTCCCACGGGAGCCCGACGTCGGGCATGGTCGCGGGCGGGAAGTGGCCCTGATACCCGGGGTTGTGCACCGAGAGGACGCTGGTGGCGCCCGGGATGCGCTCGCCGGCCGGAGTGGCCCGGAGGTACACCGGTACCAGCGCCGTATGCCAGTCGTGCGCGTGGAGCAGCACCGGGCCGGTGACCAGCCGGGGCAACGCGGTGAGCGCCGCCAGCGCGAAGAAGGCGAACCGCCGCGCGTTGTCGGGATAGTCCACGGCGTTCTCGCCGTAGATGCCCGGCCGGTTGAAGTAGTCGAGGTGCTCGATGAAGAACACCTCGGGCCGCCGGCCCCGCGAGCCCGATGCGCGGAACACACGGGCCTCCTCGGTGCGACCGCCGATGGGAACCAGAAACGGCGGCCCGACCGGCTCGAGATCGGGCTCGACGTCCCGGACCGTCCGATAGAGCGGCAGGATGGCGAGCACATTGAGCCCCGCCGCCCGCTGGTGATGCGCGAGCCCGCTCACGGCCTCGGCCAGGCCGCCGGTGCGGGCAAACGGAAAGTACTCCGCCGCGATGTGTACGACGGTTACCGACGTGCCGCTGGCCGTCATGAGCGGCGGGGCGGCGGTTTCGAGCGCGCTAACCATGGTGCCAGCCTCAGGCCGTCGGCGGGTCGTCTCCTGACGACTCGCCGGCGATCGCCGGAGCGTAATGCTCCTGCACGTAGTCTTGGATCATGCGCCGCGCGGTAAACCGCGAGCCCACGAGGCGCAGGGCGTGTCGCATCTTCTCCACCCAGCCGACGGGCACGCCGGCCGAGTTCCGAGTGTAATAGAGGGGAATGACCTGCTCCTCGAGCAGCCGGTAGAACCGGTCCGCGTCGGCGGCGTCGGCGTCCTCGCTCTCCCCGGCCGGCGAGATGGCCCAGCCGCTCAGCCCGTCGTAGCCCTCCTGCCACCAGCCGTCGAGGGTGCTGAGCTGCGGAATGCCGTTGAGCGCGGCCTTCATGCCGCTGGTGCCACTGGCCTCGAGCGGGACCCGGGGAAGATTGAGCCAGAGGTCCACGCCCTGGACCAGCAGATGGGCCAGGTGCATGTCGTAGTCTTCCAGGAACGCCACCCGGCCTTCGAACGCCGGATCCCGGGTGAACTGGTACACGCTCTGGAGCACTTCCTTGCCGGGATTGTCCGCCGGGTGCGCCTTGCCGGCGAAGATGATCTGCACCGGGCGCCACGGGTCGACCAGCAGCCGGCGGAGCCGTTCCAGATCGCGGAAGATCAGATTGGCACGCTTGTAGGTCGCGAACCGCCGGGCGAAGCCGATGGTGAACGCGGTGGGATCGAGCAGCGTGCCCGCGCCGACCACCTGCGCCGCTTCCTTGAGCTGAGTGGCGAAGCGCCGGCGGGCCTCCTCGCGGATGAAGTTCGCGAGGATCTGCTTGAGCCGAAGGTGGGTCTCCCACAGGCGTTCGTGGTCGAGCGTCAGGACCTCGTCCCAGAAGCCGGGCTCATCGAGCCGGGCGCCCCAGTCCGGGCCCACATGCTCGTCGAGCAGGCCCATGATCGGGCTGGCCATCCAGGTGGCCAGGTGCACGCCGTTGGTCACGTGCCCGATCGGCACCGCTTCCCACGGGCGGCCGGGCCAGAGATCACGCCAGATGTTGCGGGACACCTGGCCGTGGCGACGGGAAACGCCGTTGACGCCGCCCGCCAGGCGCATGGCGGTGACGGTCATGTGAAACTGGCCGGGCAGGTCCGGATGCTCGCCCAGACGGAAGAAGGTCTCCCGGTCGATCTTCATCCCTTCCCATACCGGTCCCGCCACGCTCTCCAGCTGCTCGACCCCGAACGCGTCGTGGCCCGCGGGCACCGGCGTGTGGGTGGTGAAGACGCTGTGGGCGCGCACCTGGTGCACCGCGTCCTCGAAGGAGACGCCGGTCGTGAGGTACTCCCGCAGGCGCTCGATCATCATGAACGCGGCGTGGCCCTCGTTGGCGTGCCACACGGCCGGCTCGATGCCGAGCGCGCGCAGCACGCGCACGCCGCCGACGCCCAGGATCCATTCCTGCCGGAGCCGCAGGTCGGGACCGCCGGCGTACAGCTTGTTCATCAGGGCGCGGTCGTCGGGGTGGTTGAGCTCCAGGTTGGTGTCCAGCAGGTAGAGCGGCACTCGTCCGACCATCACCCGCCAGGCGCGGACATGGACCGGGCGGCCCGAGGTCTCGACCACGGTCAGGAAGGGCTGCTGCTTGCCGGCCACCGGGACCAGCGGCGTGAGGGTGACGTCGTACTCCACGTCGCTGTCCTCCTGCCACCCGTCGAGCCGGAGCCGCTGGTCGAAATAGCCCTTGCGGTAGAACAGGCCGACACCGACCGTCGGCACCCCGAGATCGCTCGCCGCCTTGCAGTGGTCCCCGGCCAGGACGCCGAGACCGCCGGAGTAGATCGGGACCGAGTTGTGCAGCCCGAACTCGGCGCAGAAGTAGGCCACCGGCCGCTCGTCGAGCTCCGGATAGCTTCGAGCGAACCAGGTGTCCCGGCTGGTCGTCCCGTGGCTCAGCCGCTCCATGACGTCGTCGTAGCGCCGGAGGAAGTCGCTGTCGCTGGCGCAGGCCGCGATCCTGGCGGGGTCGACCCGGCAGAGGAGCTCGAGCGGGTTATGCCGCGTGAGATGCCAGAGCGCCTCGTCGATCGATCGGAACAGGGCTCGGGCCTCGCGGCTCCAGCTCCACCACAGGTTCATCGCGAGCGCGGAAAGTCCCTCGATGCGGGCGGGTAGGTAGGGAATGCGGGCGTTCGGGCTCGTCATGGGCCCAAGTATAGACGGAAAGATGGAAGGACGGAAAGACGGAAGGCGGGTGAGATAGTCGAGCGGTCTCAGGCGTCACCTTGACTGTTCGAATCGCCACTTCGATTGACAGCGTTCCATCCGGGCTGGATCGGGCGCGCTCCCGACCGAACGGCTCGCGTTTCGGCCCGACCGGTCATGACCCTTCGGGTTCGCATCTGAATCCGGCCGCCAGCATCGCGAGATCGGACGACAGCAGCGGCTCGGTGTCGCGCAGTATCCGCTGCTCGCCCGCCGGGCTTCTGGCAGACCGCCCCTCCTGACTGCGTCATGACACTCCGAGCGCGGCCTCAACCCCGGCCGAAGCGACCGGCATTTTCAGCCAGCGTATGGCGTTGGCCCGGGCCATCCCTCCCAGCGCCAGGCTGGTCCGAATCCTGCTCAGTGCCCGCGCGCCCCCTACACAGACGTCAGCTCGAGACCCCTCCGAGGCCTTCGGTCCTTGGGCGGCTCCCTAGCTACAGGAAGGAGGTCCGACGAGGTGCTTCAGACCATCGGCAAGAGTGCATCACTCCGCTCCTGGATCGCCATCGGCATGGCCGTCGCCGTCCTGCCCCTCGCCGCCTCCGCTGTGCTGGGCTACACAACCCTCAAGCTCGGCGTCATCGCGCCGTTCCGGGACGTCGCCGCGCGCGCACGCGATCAGATCGATCCCACCCAACGGCTGCGCCTCCTGCTGTGGGAGACGGTCCAGCCGCTCGACGCCTACATGGACGAAGGCGATCCCCGGGACGCGCGTGCCTACCGGGAAATGCGGGAGCGCATCGAGGCCGAGTTCGCCGCGCTGCACGCTCGACTGCGCGCCCAGCCCGAGCTGCAGGCGCTGGTCACCCGCGCGCGGGACGACTGGACCGCGGCCGACCACCTGGCGACCGAGGCCATCTCGGTGCGCCGGGCGCCTGGCGATCCGCGGGGCGCGGAGCTCATGGACTCGTCCAACGGCATGATCGCGTCGTCCGTGGACAAGCTCGGCGTGGTGTACGACACCGTCGCGGGCGTGCTGCGGAACGATCATGACTCCGCGCTCCGCGCATTCCGCCAGGCGGAGTGGCTGGCGGCGGCGGCGGGGGCGGCGTCGCTGGCCGCCGTCCTGCTTGGCGTTCTCATCATTGGCCGCGTCTTGTCGGCCAGCGTCGAGCGGCTGGTGGACGGCGCGCAGCGGTTCGCCGCGGGGGAGCGCGATCATCGCATCGACATTCAGCTGCCTCCCGAGCTGCACCGTGTCGCCCGGGAGTTCAACCGCATGATCGGCCGGATTCACGAGTCAGAGGACGCGTTGTCCGACCTCGCCCAGCGCGACGCCCTGACGCGGCTGCTCAACCGGCGGGCATTCGACGGCGCGCTGCTCGAGGCCTTCGCGCGTCAGCGGCGGCTGGGAGAGCGATTTGCCCTGCTCCTGCTCGACCTGGATCACTTCAAGTCCGTCAACGACACCCACGGGCATGCCGCGGGAGACGAGGTCCTGAGGCGCACGGCGCAAACGCTGGGCGCGCAGCTACGGCCGTTCGACCGTCTCTTTCGCATTGGGGGCGAGGAATTCGCCGCGATTCTCGGTGGGGCGGACGGCGAGGCGGCGCTGGCCGCCGCGGAGCGGCTCCGGGCGAGCGTGGCGGCGCACCCGGTCCCCGTCGAAGGCGCCGAGATTCCCACGACAGTCAGCATCGGCGTGGCGTTGGGGGAGGCGACCGGGGAGCCGCGCACGCTCCTTCAGGACGCCGATGCGGCGCTCTACCGCGCGAAGCGGGAAGGGCGGAACCGGGCGGTCGTGGGCGGCGCCGCCGGAGGGGCGCTGGCCGCACCCCACGCCGAGGCGTGATCGCCCCGGACTACGCTGATGGCACAGCCCGTCAATGCACCAGCTTCTTGTACCGGATCCGGTGCGGCTGGTTCGCGTCGACGCCCTTCCGCCGCTTGAGGTCGGCGGCATACTCCGCGTAGTTGCCCTCGAACCACACCGCCTCGCTGTTCCCCTCGAACGCGAGGATGTGGGTCGCGATGCGGTCGAGGAACCAGCGGTCGTGGCTGATGACCACCGCGCACCCGGCGAAGCCGAGCAGCGCCTCCTCCAGCGCGCGCAGGGTGTCCACGTCGAGGTCGTTGGTGGGCTCGTCCAGCAGCAGCAGGTTCCCGCCGCTCTTGAGCAGCTTGGCCAGATGGAGTCGATTGCGCTCGCCGCCGGAGAGGGTGCCGACCTTCTTCTGCTGATCGGCGCCGCGGAAGTTGAACCCGGCGGCGTAGGCGCGGGCGTTCACCATACGGCGGCCGAACTGGAGCTGGTCCTCCCCGCCGCTGATCTCCTCGTACACCGTCTTCTCCGCGTCCAGCGCATCCCGGCTCTGGTCGACGTAGGCGATGTTCACCGTCGAGCCGACCGTGAGCGTGCCCGAGTCGGGCTGCTCCTGGCCGGTGATCATGCGGAACAGCGTGGTCTTGCCGGCGCCATTGGGCCCGATGACGCCGACGATGCCGCCGCGCGGCAGGGAGAACGTGAGGTTCTCGAACAGCAGCCGGTCGCCGAAGCCCTTCGATACATCATTCGCGATCACGACCTCGTCGCCCAGCCGGTCCGGCACCGGGATGAGGATCTCGGCCGTACCCTCGGTCTGCCGCTCGGCTTCCTCGCGGAGCTCCTCGTAGCGGGTGATGCGGGCCTTGCTCTTGGCCTGGCGCGCGCGGGGTGCCATTCGTACCCACTCGAGCTCGCGCTGCAGCGTCTTCTGCCGCGCCGAGGCCTGCTTTTCCTCCTGCGCCAGGCGCCGCTGCTTCTGGTCCAGCCAGGAGGAGTAGTTGCCTTCCCACGGAATGCCGGCGCCCTGGTAGAGCTCCAGGATCCACCCGGCGACGTTGTCGAGGAAGTAGCGGTCGTGGGTCACGGCCACCACGGTGCCCTTGAACTCGGCCAGGAAGCGCTCCAGCCACCAGACGCTCTCGGCGTCGAGGTGGTTGGTGGGCTCGTCGAGGAGGAGCATGTCCGGCTCCTCGAGCAGCAGGCGACAGAGGGCGACGCGGCGCCGCTCACCGCCGGAGATCCTGGTCACGTCCGCATCGCCCGGGGGCAGCCGGAGTGCGTCCATCGCGAGGTCGATCTTGTGATCGAGCTCCCACAGGCCGAGCGTGTCGATCCGCTCCTGCAGGTTGCCCTGCTTCTCGAGCAGCCGCGTCATCTCGTCGTCGTCCATCGGCTCGGCGAACCTGGCGCTGATCTCGTTGAACTGATCGAGCAACGCCTGCTTCTCTCGCACGCCGTCCATCACGTTGCCGCGGACGTCCTTCGCGGGATCGAGCTGGGGCTCCTGCGGCAGGTAGCCGATCCGCGTGCCGGGGAGCGGCCGCGCGTCACCAAGGAAGTCCTTGTCGACGCCGGCCATGATCCGGAGCAGCGACGACTTGCCCGCGCCGTTGGCGCCGAGGACGCCGATCTTGGCGCCGGGAAAGAACGAGAGGTAGATCCCCTTGAGGATCTCGCGAGACGGGGGCACGACCTTCCGGAGGTCGCGCATCGTGAAGATGTATTCGCCGGCCATAGGGCGGGGAAGATAACAGAAAGGGCGTCCCAGCGGGGACGCCCTCCGGTCTGCCTGGCACCGGCCGAAGCCGGGTTCAGCTCACGTGCTTGTTCACCATCTTGGTCATGTCGAACATGGTGACTTGCGAGCGGCCGCCGAAGACGGGACGGAGCTTGTCGTCGGCATTGATGGCGCGCCGGTTCTTCGAGTCCTGCAGTCCGTTCCGCTTGATGTAGGCCCACAGCTTCTTGGTCAGCTCGGTGCGCGGGAGCGGCGAGCTGCCGACCACGGCCGAGAGCGCGCTGTCCGGGGTGACCGGCTTCATGAACGCGGCGCTCGGTGTGCGCTTCTTGCCCGACTTCTTGGCGGCCTTCCTGGCGGCCGGCCGACGGGCGGCCTTCTTGGCAGACTTCTTGGCGGACTTCTTGGTCTTCCTCTTGGCGGCCATCGCGTGTCTCCCAAGTGAATGTGAGAACTGCGTGCCTCGTGGTACGGGGGGAAACTACCGAGACCAACAGTAAGCAACCGGCGCGGATTTACAATAGGGAAATCGCCATTTTCCGAGGGAAAACAGCGATTTTGGCCGATTTTCCCCTCGGGAATGGCTGTTTCGGGCCGATTTTCCCTCGGAAACGGCCGATTTTCCCTCGGGAAACAGCCCGATGCGGCCGGCGAGTGGAGCCAGAGAGCCGAGGCGCGCTGGCCACAGCCGTCGGCGACTATCTTCCGTTCTGGTGGGTTCACTGCTGGTCAGTCTGACTTCCAGCCCTACGGTCCGATCCATGTCCCGTCCGTTTTGGTACGCCGCATCCGCCGTGCTCGCGCTCCCGCTCCTGACCACCGCGCTGGTTGCCGACCGCCCGGCGCCGCTCTGCGCTCCCGACAATGGCGGCCTGACGCTGGCGGGAGGGTTCTGCGCTTCGATCGTCGCCGACGACGTGAGGGGCGTGCGACATCTGGCGGTGGGCCCGGACGGCACCCTCTACGCCGCCAGCAGCGGCGGCTTCCTCAGCGGTGGGGTGACGGCGTTTGGCGACCCCGACGGCGACGGGAAGATGGAGGAGCGAGTCTCGTTCGGTCCCAAGGACGGGAACGACGTCGCGGTCCACGACGGGTACCTGTATGTGGCGTTCGAGGACCGGATCATCCGCTGGCGGCTCACGCCGGGCCAGCTCCAGCCCAAGGGCCAGCCCGAGACGATCGTGGAAGACCTGCAGCACCAGGGACACGGCGCCAAGACGCTGGCCTTTCCCGGCGGCAACGTGATGCTGGTGAAGATCGGCTCGGCCACCAACAGCTGCCAGGTCGCCGATCGGGCGGCCAAGTCGCCAGGCAAGGATCCCTGCACGGAGCTCGAGCGCCACGCGGGAATCTGGCGCTTCGACGCCGCGCGGGTGGGGCAGCATTTCTCCGACGGACTTCGCTTCGCCACCGGCATGCGCAACGCGGAGGCCCTGACCGTGGAGCCCGGGACCAATCAGGTCTGGGCGGCGATTCACGGCCGCGACCAGCTGGGCGACAGCTGGGGCTTCAGCCCCGAGGCCAACGCGAACAATCCGGCCGAAGAGCTGGTCCAGGTGAACGAGGGCGACGACTTCGGCTGGCCGTACTGCTACTTCAGCAACGACACCCACCAGAAGGTGCTGGCGCCCGAGTACGGTGGTGACGGCCGTAAGGTGGGCCGCTGCGGAAGTGCCAAGGCGCCGGCCATCGCCTTCCCGGGCCACTGGGCGCCGATGTCACTGGCGTTCTACCCGGGCGACGGCTTCGGTCCGCTGTACAAGGGCGGATTGTTCATCGCATTTCATGGGAGCTGGAACCGCGCCCCGCTGCCGCAGGACGGTTTCCGGGTGGCTTTCGCGCCGTTCTCGGAGGGGAAGCCGACGGGCTCCTATCGCACGTTCGCGTCGGTGCCGGGCAATCGGTTCCGCCCGGTGGGGCTCGCGGTCGGCAAGGACGGGGCGCTGTTCATTTCGGCGGACGACAGCGGGACCATCTGGCGGGTGGTGCGGTCCACGCCGCCGAGCGCCGAGACTCACTCGGAGTAAAGCGAGCGGAGTCGCGCTGAGCGACGGGGAGCGAAAAGCAGGGAGGCCGAGCCGCCACTGCGTTCTTTTGTGGCG
>DATEJD010000311.1:0-5539 GCA_035278325.1 Gemmatimonadales bacterium
TGAGCTACGCGCTGCTCACGCCGGGCAAGCGGGTGCGCGCGGCGCTGGTCCTGGCGGCGTTTCGGGCGGTCGGCGGCCGCGGAGCCGGCATCGCCGGCGTGGCCGCCGCGGTCGAGACCGTGCACGCCTATTCGCTGGTGCACGACGATCTCCCCTGCATGGACGACGACGACCTCCGCCGCGGTCGTCCCACCACCCATCGCCAGTTCGATGTCGCCACCGCGACGCGGGTGGGCTTCCTGCTCGTACCCGTGGCCGCCCGCATCCTGGCGGCGGCCAGCGCCGAGCTGGGGCTCGCACCGGCGTCGCTGGGCCGAATGGCCGTGGAGCTGTTCCAGGCCGGCGGGATCGAGGGCATGGTGGGGGGGCAGTGGCTCGACCTCGAGGCAGAGGGTCGGACGCTCACGCTGGCGCAGCTGATGACGGTGCACAGTGGAAAGACCGGCGCGCTCATCCGTGCGTCGTGCACGCTCGGCGGGATCGCCGGCCGGGCGCCGGCGGAGCAGGTCGGGGCGCTGACCGCGTTCGGCGACGACATCGGGCTGGCGTTCCAGATTGCCGACGACGTACTCGACTGCACCGGAACCAGCGAGGAGCTCGGCAAGACCGCGGGCCGCGACGCGGCGCTGGCCAAGTCCACCTACGTTCGGCTGCTGGGCATCGACGGCGCCCGCCGGGAGGCCGAGGGCCTGGCACGGCGGGCGGTCGGGCACCTCGATCGGGGCGGCGTGCCCTCGGGGGCACTGGGGACCCTGGCCGGATATATTGTAAGTCGGACTTCCTGAGTCACCCTGCGCGTCCCTGCAGGCGTTCCCCGACCCATGGCCCCTTCGCGGCGTGTACCCTGGGCCAAGCCAGGGCTCAGGGTGACTCGCGGTTTCGCCTAGGTTGAGGTTGACTCGCGGCTCGGGCCGCCATCGCATATGACTCTGCTCTCCACCATTCACGGGCCGGCCGATCTCAAGCGCCTCAAGCGCGAGCAGCTTCCGCAGCTCGCCCAGGAGATCCGCGAGCGGCTCATCCAGTGCGTCTCCCAGACCGGCGGCCACATCGGCGCCAGCCTCGGCGTGGTGGAGCTGTGCATCGCGCTGCTCTACGAATTCGATTCTCCCGGCGACAAGGTGGTGTGGGACGTGGGGCACCAGGCCTACGCCTGGAAGCTGCTCACCGGCCGGAACGACGAGTTTCCGACGCTCCGCCAGCGCGACGGCGTCTCGGGCTTCCTCAAACGGAGCGAGAGCGAGCACGATCAGTTCGGCGCGGGGCACGCCGGTACCGCCATGTCGGCCGCGCTGGGCATGGCCACCGCCCGCGACCTCAAGGGTGAGACCCACAAGGTGGTCGCCGTGGTGGGCGACGGCGCGCTCACCTGCGGGCTGTCGTACGAGGGCATGAACAACGCGGGCCACTCCGACCGCGACATCATCCTCATCGTGAACGACAACGGGATGTCCATCTCCCCCAACGTCGGCGCCATCAGCACCACGCTCGGCCGCATCGTGGCCGATCCGCGAACCAACCGCGTCCGCGAGAAGATCAAGGGCATGACCATCGCGCTGGGCGGGGTCTTCGGGGAGGGCGTCGTGGACTTCGCGAAGAACGTCGAGGAGAGCGTCAAGAACCTGTTCTCGCCGGGCATGCTGTTCGAGGAGCTGGGCTTCCGCTACTTCGGCCCGATCGACGGCCACGACCTGCCCAAGCTGTGCGACACCCTTCGGTTCGTGCGGGGGATGAACGGCCCCCGCGTGATCCACGTGATGACCCAGAAGGGCAAGGGCTTCGCCTTCGCGGAAAGCAACCAGGAGAAGTGGCACGGCCTGGCCGCCTACGACCCGATCACGGGCGAAGCGCGCAAGAAGGCAAGTGGCCCGCCGACCTGGACCCAGGTGTTCGGCGACGGGCTCACGGCCCTGGGCACGGAGCATCCCGAGCTGGTGGCGATCACGGCCGCCATGCCCAGCGGCACCGGCACCAACATCTTCCAGAAAAAGTTCCCCGGCCGCTTCTTCGACGTGGGGATCGCGGAGGGGCACGCCGTGACCTTCGCGGGCGGACTCGCGACGCAGGGCATCCGCCCCGTGGTGGCCATCTACAGCACGTTCCTCCAGCGCGCGTACGACAACATCATCCACGACATCGCCGTGCAGCACCTGCCGGTGACGTTCTGCATGGACCGCGCGGGGCTGGTGGGCGAGGACGGCCAGACGCACATGGGGCTGTATGACATCGCCTATATGCTGGCGGTGCCCGGCATGACCGTCACCGCTCCCAAGGACGGGGACGAGCTGATCGGCCTGCTTCGGACCGCGCTCGCGCACACCGCGGGACCGTTCTGCACCCGCTACCCGCGCGACAAGGCTCCGGCCGAGCCCCGGCCGGCATCGGAGGTCCCGGCCGTGCCGTTCGGGACCTGGGAGCGGATCCGCGGCGGCAAGGACGTCGCGATCCTGGCGGTCGGCACGATGGTGCAGCCGGCCCATGAAGCGGCGGAGCTGCTGGCCGCCGACGGCATCGACTGCGCGGTGATCAACGCGCGGTTCCTCAAGCCGCTCGATCTGTCGATGCTGGAGCTCCTGCTGCAGGAGCATCGCACGCTGGTGACGGTGGAGGAGGGCACCATCGTCAACGGCTTCGGGGCCTACCTGAGCGAGACCCTCCAGACGACCCATCCCGAGGTCCGCGTCGTGGCCCTCGGCGTGCCCGACCGCCTGATCGAGCAGGCGCCCCGCGCGGAGCAGCTCGAGCTCTATGGGCTCACGGCCGCCGGGATCGCGCGGCGCATCGCCGCCCTGCATCACGAGGAGAGCCTCGAGCCGCGATGAAGGTCGGCGTCGTCGGCAATCCCCGCTATCCCGACCTCAAGGCGGTGCTCGAGCACGTCGCCCTGCAAGGGCCGTATCGGGGCATTGAGCTCTACACCGAAGAGCGCCTGGAAGCGTTCTGGCCGCGCGAGATCGCCCGGTTCGATGGGGTCGAGCTGGACGCGCTGGTCACCTTCGGCGGCGACGGCACGCTGCTCCGCGGCGCGCGGCTCTGCGCCCGACACGAGATCCCGATCCTGGGCGTCAATCTCGGCCGGGTCGGCTTCCTCACGACCGCTACGCGCGGAACGCTCGATGCGGCGCTCGACGCGCTGGTGGCCGGCCGGTACGTGATCGAGCGCCGCCAGGCCCTCCAGGCCGCGATCAAGGATGGCGACGGCAACCACCGCGTGAGCCAGCTCGCCGTGAACGACGTGGCGGTGCACAAGGGCGGGGTCGCCCGCGTGGTGCGGGTCAACGTGTACATCCAGGGCGAGAACGTGGGCCCGTACAGCGCCGATGGCATCATCGTCGCCACGCCCACCGGCTCGACCGCCTACAGTCTGAGCGCCGGCGGGCCGATCGTGGTCCCGGGCGTCGAGGCGCTGATCGTGACCCCGATCGCAGCTCATACGCTCGCCGTTCGCCCGCTGGTGGTCCCCGCGACGTACCGGATCGTCATCGAGCCCATGGCCGGCTGGGCCGACGACCTGCTGGTCTCGTTCGACGGCCAGACCGGCAGCACGATCGCGCCCGGCGAGACCGTCGATGTCCGCCGCGCCGACCACCGGGTGTGCCTCATCCGGCTGGACGGCGACGGATTCTTCAGCCGCATGCGGCAGAAGCTGCACTGGGGGGATCTGTCGGAGCGGGAGGCCATTCGGTGAAGGGACGTGAGTCACCCTGAACGCAGTGAAGGGGGCATGCCGAACGCATGCCCCCTTCGCTTCGCTCAGGGTGACTCCCTACCTCACGCCGCTTACGTTTCCAGCATGCTCACCGAGCTCCGCGTCCGCGACCTCGCCACCATCGCCGACGTCACCCTGCAGCTTGGCGCCGGCCTCAATGTTCTTACGGGCGAGACCGGCGCCGGGAAGTCCATGCTGGTGGACGCTCTCGCGCTCCTGCTCGGCGAGCGGGCGGCCAGCGGCAGCGTGCGGCCGGGCGCGGCCAAGACGATCGTCGAGGGCGCCTTCGAGGGCCTCGCTGCCGACACCCGCCGTGCCATCGAAGCGCTCGGCCTGGATGCCGAGGACGGTCGCGTGGTCGTCCGGCGCGAGGTGAGCACGGAGGGTCGCTCGCGCGCCTGGGTGAACGGCAGTCCCACCACCGCTGCGGTCCTGGGCCAGCTCGGTGCCCTCCTGGTCGACCTCCACGGTCAGCACGAGACCCAGTCACTCCTCCGCGCGGATGCCCAGCGCGACATCCTCGACGCCTTCGCGCATGCCGAGCCTGAGCGGCAGGCCGTGGCCGAGGCCTACGCGGCGGTCGCCTCGCTCCTCGCGGAGGAGACCGCGTTGGCCGCGCGACGGGACGAGGTGCGCCGGCGCGCCGACTACCTGCGCCACGTGGTCCGCGAGATCGACCAGGCGCGGCTTCGCCTCGGCGAGGACGAAGCGCTCCAGCTCGAGGCCCGACGGCTGAGCCAGGCCGGCTCGCTCGCCGAGCAGGCCCAGCGCATCGTGGACGCGATCGAGGCCGGCGAGGGCAACGCGCTCGGCTCGCTCGGCACGGCCGACCGCGCACTGGCGAGCCTCGAAAAGGCCGATCCGGAGGCGGCGGGCTGGCGGGAGATGCTCGACGCGGCCTACACCAATCTGTCCGAGCTCGCGCGCCAGGCCGCGGCCTACGCCGAGACGGTGGAGGAGAACCCCGCGCGGCTCGCCGAGGTCGAGCAGCGGCGGGACCTCATCTTCAGGCTCACCGGGAAGTACGGCGCCACCATCGAAGCGGTGCTCGCCACCCGCGACCAGAGCGCCGCGGAGCTGGACCTGCTCGATACCGCCGACGTGGACCTCCGCGCCATTGCCGCGCGCCGGGTGGCGGCGGCATCCGCGCTGGGGACCGCGGCCGACGCCCTCTCGGCCAAGCGCCGCGAGGCGGCGGAGCGTTTGGCCCGCGGCGTCAACCGGCTGCTCCCGCGACTGGGCCTGCCCGGGGGCAAGTTTCTGGTATCGCTCACGGCCCTCCCCGCGCCGGCTGCGCACGGTCAGGAGGCGGCGGCCTTCGATGTGCAGCTCAACGTCGGCCTCGAGGCCAAGCCGCTGGCGCGGGTCGCGTCAGGCGGCGAGCTGTCGCGACTGATGCTGGCCCTCAAGGTGGTGCTGGCCCGGCACGACGCGATCGCGACGCTGGTGTTCGACGAGGTGGACCAGGGGATCGGCGGGGAAATCGGCGCCCAGGTGGGGGCCGCGCTCGCGGAGGTGGCCGAGCGCCACCAGGTGCTGGTCATCACCCACCTGCCGCAGATCGCCGCCCGGGCCGACCAGCACCTGGTCGTGAGCAAGGAGGCGCGCGGCGGCATCGCCACGAGCGACGTCCAGGTCATCCACGGCGAGGATCGCGTCAACGAGGTGGCGCGCATGCTGGGCGACGCGGAAGGTGCAGCCGCCCGGCGCCACGCGCAGGAGATGCTCAAGGCGGACCGACGGACCGGGGGGCCGGAGGAAGGTGCCGCCAGCGGGGCTGGCGGTGCCGACAAGCATCGCGGCGGTGCCGGGGCCGCTGGTCGGAGGGAA
>DATEJD010000312.1:0-6670 GCA_035278325.1 Gemmatimonadales bacterium
TGGAGCCGCTCGACCAGATCGGCCACGGGCATGAGCCGCGCCCGCGTCAGGCCGGCGACCCGCTCGGCGTCGCGAACCGTGAGCGCCTGCGACTCGATCCCGAGCGTCCCGACCGGCGCGGCGGCCAGCACCCTCCCCAGCCGGTCCCAGACGCTCTTCTGATCAATCTCGACCCGCGCGACGCTTCCCGCCTCGTCCGGCGCCTGCACGGCGTACCGGAAGTCGGTGATCAGCGTGCTCTCCCGGGGCTGCACCAGCAACAGCGCCGCCGATCCGGTGAAGCCGGTCAGGTAGCGGATGTTGGGCAAGTACGTGACCAGGAGCCCGTCGAGGCCCTCGTTTTCCAGCGCGACCCGCAGGGCGGCCTGGCGGTCCCCTCGGCGGTCAGGCGGCACGCAGGCGGCCCACCAGCGCCTGCAGGGCCAGGAGGTAGCTCTGCGGGCCGAAGCCGGTCACCATCCCGATGGCCAGGTCCGCGATCATGGAGTGGTGCCGCGCGGGCTCGCGCGCGAAGATGTTCGAGAGGTGCAGCTCGACGAACGGGACCTGGACCGCCAGCAGCGCGTCGCGGAGGCCAAGGCTCGTGTGGGTCAGGGCGGCCGCATTGATCAGGGCGCCGTCGGCCCGTCCCTTGAGCCGCTGCACCGCATCGACCAGCTCGCCTTCATGGTTGGTCTGGAACCACTCGATCTCGGCCCCGTAGCCCCGGGCCGCGTCGCGCACCATCGCCTCGATCTCGGCCAGCGATGTCCGTCCGTAGAGCTCCGGCTCCCGCTGCCCCAGCAAGTTCAGGTTGGGGCCGTTCAGGACGGTGATGCGCATTCAGCGCTTGAGATTCTGCAGCCAGGCGTGGAACTGGTCGAGGTCGTCGCTCTTCGCGTCCGGTGTGCGCGACGGGCGGGCCGGGGCACTGCTCGCGGTTCCGAAGAACTCGTCGTACGACACACCGCCCGACCCAGTGCCCGCGCCCCCCGCCGGTACCGCGGGCGGCGTCGGCGTCGACTCTTCCCCGAAGACGGAGCTGAGCGACAGGCTGTCGTGCGCGGGCCGGGTCGGCGCGCCGCTGGCCGAGGCGTCCGGCGCGGCGACCTTCGAGCCGGCCTGCGCGGGCATGGAAGACGCCGCGGGTGGCCGGGCGCTCAGCACTCCCCTCAGGAAGGCGTGCACGGATTGGCCGTGGGTCTGCTGAACCGAGTAGGCCGGGTTTGGGACTGGTGTGGGCTCGGCCGCTCCAGACGCTTCACCTGCCGCCGGAGACGCGGTTGGCTGCGCGGCGAACGGCGAGGCGGCGGCCGCGGGAGCCGATTTCCTCTCGAGCTCGGCGACCTTGTCGCGGAACCGCGGGCTGCCGGTGCGGCTCTCGAGATGCCGATAGACGCTCAGGGCCTCGGTGGTATGTCCCTGCTGAAGCAGCAGCTCGGCCATCGACTCCGTCACCAGGAGATCGGCCTCGGACTGCCCAGGCGACTCCGCTGCCGGCGGCGACCAGTTGGTTTCCGCCCCCGAAAGGGAGGGGGCCGTCTCGCTGGCTGCGCCCCCGGCTGCCACCCTATCCGTGGACGGGGACACATCGTCGGCCGCTTCGGCCACTGAGGCCGATTCGGGTGCCGGCGGCTCGTCCCGCTCCATGGGAGGCCGCTCGCCGAGCGACGGCTCCGCGTGGCTGACCGAGGAGTCGAGCAGCTCTTCCGCCGCATTGGCCATCTGAAACTCGCTGGCGCCGGCACTGTTCAGCACGATGTCTTCGGCCGTCTCCACCTGCCACGAGTCGGACGACACGTGCAGGTCCGAGCCAGACTCCTGGTCGTGGCGTCCCACCAGGCCCGACAGCGGCTCGACCGGCTCATCGAGCGTTACCGGCTGCTCGATCTCCATGCCCGCTGGACGGGCCGGCTCGTCGATGTGGGCAAGGTCCAGCTCCTCGAGCTCGAGCGGCGCATGCTCCGCGGCCGGCTCACTCGCGACGGGCTCCAGGGCGGCGGTCGGGGCTTCGGCTTCCGTGACCGGCTCCGGGGGCGCGAGCGCTTCGTCGCCCACGACGGCCATGGCGGCATCGGGTGACGCCGACGAGGCAGTCTCCGCCTGCAGGCGGGAGGCCTCCACCCGGGTCAGCTGCTCGCGCGCCTCGTCGTTGCTCCGGTCGATCGCGAGCAGGGTGCGCAGCCAGCGCTCCGACTCGTCGAACCGGAACTGGCGCTCGGCGATCTCGGCCAGCGCCTTGAGCGCGATGACGTTCTCGCCGTCGAGCGAGAGCACGTGGGTGAACGCCGCCTCGGCCGCCGGCAGCTCGCCCAGATCGAGGTGGCACCGCCCGAGGACGATGCTGGCGGGGATGTAATCAGGGTGGAGCGTCAGGCCGGGCCGCAGCAGCTCGAGCGCGCGGGCCACGTCGCCGTTCTTGCGGTGGACCTCGGCAAGCGGAGCGAAGGTCAGGCCCTGGGGGTTCTCGGCGTACCGACGCTCCAGCTTCTCGATCTCGCTTAGTGCCATCGGCGTCCGCTGGTCGAGGTTCGAGTCGGCATGGAAGGGGAAACGGCTAAGTCGTTGCAGGAGGTCTCGTGAGAGTAGCGAGCCACCCCCGCCGTGTCAACTGCTAACGCGCGGGCCGGCTTGAGGTTCGGTGCTCGGACGGATATGATTCGTGCTCTCCATTTCCCACGGTCCGGAGTCTCGCCGTCCTATGCAAGCCTTTCGTAACGCGGCCAAGCCACTGATGGTCATTGTGGCGTTCACCTTCTTTGCCTGGCTGGTCGTGGACCTGAGCGGTATCACCGGCAACACCGGGCTGCTCACCAAGACCGCGGTCGGCAAGGTCAACGGCCGCAACATCGACGCCCGGACCTACCAGTCCGTGGTCCAGCAGAACATCGACGCGCGCCAGCGGGAGGCGCCCAGCGCGCTCGGCCTCGAGGACTATCAGGAGATCCGGGACCAGGTCTGGGAGCAGTTCGTTCAGAACACGGTACTGGACGCCGAGTACAAGCGTCGTGGCATCACGGTGACGCCGGACGAGATCGCCGAGGCAATGCGGAACTCGCCTCCGCCGGAGTTCCAGAAGATCCCCGAGTTCCAGACCGACAGCCAGTTCGACCTGGCCAAGTACCAGCGCTGGCTCACGTCGAGCGTGGCCCAACAGTACCTGCCTTCGCTCGAGGCCCAGTATCGCGACCAGCTGGAGCGCTCCAAGCTGCTCCGGGTGGTCACCGCGGACATCTACCTGTCCGACGCCGCCCTGTGGGAGCAGTACCGGGATGAGCACGAGACGGTCAAGATCGGTCTGGCGGCCATCATCGCCCGCAACATCGTGCCCGATTCCGCCGTCAAGCTGAGCGACGCGGAGATCAACGCCTACTACAAGGCCCATCTCAACGACTTCGATCGGCCCGCCACGAGCTTCCTGAGCTTCGTGGCGCTCCCCCGGCTTACGACGGCCGCCGATACGGCGGCCGCCCGCGCCCGCGCCGACTCGGCCCGGGCGGAGATCGCCGGCGGCGCCCCGTTCGCCGACGTGGCCCGCCGCGAGTCGGCCGACACCGTGAGCGCCAAGGCCGGCGGCGATCTGGGCGAGTGGACCAAGGGCGCGATGGACCCGGCGTTCGACTCGGCCGCGGCCAAGCTGCCGCTCAACACCCTGTCCGAGCCGGTGCTGTCGCAGTTCGGCTTCCACATCATCGAGATCACCAGCCGCAAGGGTGACAAGATCAAGGGCCGCCATATCCTGATCCCGATCGATGTGGCCGGCGCCCACCGCGACCAGCTCGATGCCCAGGCCGACAGCCTCGAGAAGCTCGGCGCCGACAAGTCCGATCCGGCCGCGCTCGATACCGTCGCCCGCGCGCTGCACCTGCCGGTCGGCAAGACCGGGCCGGTGCAGGAAGGCACCAAGGTGCAGGTGGGGAACCTGGTCGTGCCCGACGCCGGTGTGTGGGCCTCGACCGCCAAGAAGGGGCAAACCAGCCCGGTCATCGAGACTTCGGTCGCCTACTATGTCTTCCGGGTGGACAGCCTGCAGCCCGCGGGCGTTCCGCCGCTGGGACAGATCCGCGACGTCGTGGCCTATCAGGCGCGGGCCGACAAGAAGCTGGAGCGCGGCCGCGAGATCGCGCGCGAGTTCTACAAGCGCGTGCAGGCCGGCGGCTCCCTCCAGGCGGTAGCCGATTCAATGAAGCTCCCCTACAAGGAGTTCGGTCCCTTCTCCCGGGTGAATCCCCCGCTGGACGATCCCATCGTCGTCGGCACCGCATTCGGCCTCGACACGGGCAAGGTGAGCCCGCTGCTCGACACCAAGCAGGGCATCTACGTGCTCAAGGTCCTCGAGCACACCAAGGCCGACTCGGCCGCGTTCGTGAAGGATCTCGACAACTATCGGGCCAAGATGATCAACCTCGCGCGTCAGGACCGGGTCCGAAACTACCTCGAAGCGCTTCGTCAGGCCGCGAAGGTGCAGGATGATCGGAAGAAGGTGCTGCAGCAGGCGCCGGGGCAGGCGCAGACTTCTTGACGATAGGGCGAGTGAAGCCGATAAGGCGAGTGAGGCCGATAGGGCGATAGGACGATAAGGCGATAGGAAACGAGAGCGGGGGCATGCAGCCAAAGCATGCCCCCGCTCTCGTTTCCGCCCAGCAAAGCCTTTTCCTATCGCCCTATCGTCCTATCGCCTTATCGGCTTCACTCGCCCTATCGGCCTTACTGCGACAGCCGCTTCGGCTCCCCGCTCCCCGCGTTCGGCGCCTGCTGGTTCTGGGCGTCCATCTGACGTGACGCCAGGGACCGGTTGGGATCGTCCTGGCCCATGATGGCATCCTGCGTGTCGGACAGGCTGCGCTTGAACTCGCGAATGCCCTTGCCGATCGAGGCCCCCACCTCCGGCAGCCGCTTGGCGCCGAACAGCAGCAGCACGACGACCATGATCAGCATGATTTCGGTGAAGCCGAGGTTACCCACGGGGACCCCCTAGAAGATCGAACGGGCGATCAGGTACGCCACCAGGACGCCGATCAGAGCCAGCAGCGAGACGTGCAGGCCGATCGGCCCCAACGTGAAGTTTATCACCAGGAGATCGGCGGAGACAGGGCCGAAATTGGCCGTCCAGGTGCTGGTGAAGAAGGTCCGGGCGGCGCTGTCGGGGAGGGTCTGGCGGAGCAGCGCCGTGAGGGCACCCCCGGCGATGAAGCCGGCCACCAGGATGCCGAAGTAGAACCCGGGACGATGTGGCCCGGCCATCAGCGCCTGCGATCCACGACGTAGGTGATGGCGGCCCGGAGTGCGTCGCGCCCAGGCGAGGGCGGCAGGGCCTCCAGCTCGCCGTCGGCCTGGTGCGCCAGCCGGAGGGCCCGCTCCCGGGCGTAGTCGAGGCCGCCCGCCTCGCTCACGGCGGCGATCACTTCGGCGATCTGGCCGTCGTCGGGCTCGGGGGTCTGCATCAGGGTATCCACCTGCGCTCGGCCGGCGGCGTCCATCCGCGGCAGGGCGGCGATCAGGGGCAGCGTGACCTTGTGCTCCCGGAGGTCGGACCCGGTGGGCTTCCCGGTGACCGACGGGTCGCCGATGTAGTCGAGCAGATCGTCCACGATCTGAAACGCCATGCCCAGTGCCTCGCCGTAGCGGCGGAGCGCGGCCCGCTCGCCCGGCGCCGCCCGGAGCGCGCCCACTTCGCAGGCACCGGACATGAGCGAGGCCGTCTTGGCCTGGATCAGAAGATCGTAGGCCTCCTCGGAGAACTGGAGCGGCTCGTGCGCGAGGAGCTGCCGCATCTCCCCGACCGTCATCTCGTTGGTGACCCGGCTCAGCACTCGGAGCGGCTCGAGGTCGTCCAGCTGGACCAGCTCGATGACCGCCCGGGAGTACAGGTAGTCGCCCATGATGACCGACACCTGGTGGCTGAACAGGGAGTTGATCGTGGGCATGCCGCGGCGCAGGACCGAGTGGTCCACCGAGTCGTCGTGCACCAGCGTGGCCACGTGAATCAGCTCGATCACGGCCGCGAGCGTGACGGTGCGCGGGTCGCGGGAGCCGGTGGCTTCGTCGGCCAGGAGGAGGAGCGTGGGTCGGAACAGCTTGCCCTGCATCTGGAACAGATGCGAGTTCACCTGCGCGATCAGGCCGAAATCGGCTTCGACGACCCGCCGCAGCTCCTGCGGCACCCGGTCGAGCCGGGCTCGGACCGGTCGCTGCAGATCGGCCAGCGTGATCGGGGCGATCTGAGAGCTCATTCGCGCCGTCCTGCGGTGAGTCGGTGGATACGCTCGCTCAGGTCCATGAATCGGATGTCCACCGCCATCGCGCGCTCGTAGCTCGTGATGGCGTCCCCGTCCTTGCCCTGGGCCTCCAGCGCGCGGCCCAGCCAGTAGATCAGGCCGATCTTCGCTTCGTCGCCTCCGTCCACGGCGTCCACCGCCCGGCGGAGCACCGCCTCCGAGACCGCGAACTGGCCCTTCTCGAAGAAGGCCATGCCGAGCGCCTCCGAGGTGCGGAGCCGCCCTTCCGGAGCCCGGAGCGCCTTCTGGAACTCCGCGATCGCTTCGTCGAGCAGGCCCATCTCCTTGAACGCGACGCCAAGATCGTAATGTGCCTGGTAGTCGTCGGTGTCCAGGTTCTGCTCGATTCCGCGCTTGAACTGCTCCAGGATCTCCTGGAATTCCCGCTGCTCGTCCTTGTCCTCCGGCTCGCG
>DATEJD010000313.1:0-4293 GCA_035278325.1 Gemmatimonadales bacterium
CCCTGAGCGAAGCGAAGGGGCCATGCGTCGGGGTATGCCCCCTTCGCTTCGCTCAGGGTGACTCCCACCACCCCCGCTCACCGCTTCCCGCTCACCGCTCACCGTCCTGCTTATCTTACCCCCATGCCCCTCTCCGAGGCACTTCGTCTCGCGCTCCAGGCCATCTGGGGCGCCAAGCTCCGCTCGTTCTTCACCCTCCTCGGCATCATCGTCTCCGTCGGCTTCCTGGTGGTCGTGGTGGCCGTCATCCAAGGCATGAATGCGTACGTCAAGGAGAACCTTACCGGCGCCATGATCGGGACCAACGCGTTCCAGGTGCGCCGGTCGCCGATCGCGGTGGGGCTGATGGATGATGCGCAGGTTCGGGCCATCGCGAAGCGGCCGCTTATCTCGGCGGAGGACGCGGAGGCGGTGCGGCGAGCGCTGCCGGATGCTCAGGCGGTCGCGCTCCAGTCCGGGTGGCCCACGCCGATCAGTGACGTGTCGTACCGCGACCGGACGGTCGGCAATGTGCTGGTCTTCGGGGTCACGCCACCGTATCAGCTGGTCCAAGACTACCAGATGCTGGCCGGGGTGCCCCTCACCGAGCCCGACGTTCGGGAGCGGCGGCCGGTCGCGGCCATCGGCTACGAGATCGCGGAGAAGCTGTTCGACCGCCCGGCGAGCGCGGTGGGCAAGAAGATCCGGATCGCGGGCCGGGAGGTCGAGGTGACCGGCGTGATCGAGAAGAAGGGCCGCGTGCTCGGGCAGTCGTTCGACGCCTTCGTGCTGCTGCCCTTCTCCACCTTCGAGTCGTTCTACGGCCGGCGGAAGACCACGGTGGTCTCCATCAAGATGGCCAGCGCCGAGGCCGTGGAGCCCGCCATGAGCCGCGCCGAGGAGGCGATGCGCATGGCCCACCGTCTCAGGCCGGGCGAGGACAACGACTTTACCGTCGACAAGGCCGACGCGCTGGTGGCCTTCTGGCGCCAGCTCACGCGGCTCCTCTTCACCGCCATTCCGGCGGTGGTGTGCGTCGGCATCGTGGTCGGCGGGATCGTCATCATGAACATCATGCTGATGAGCGTGACCGAGCGCACCCGGGAGATCGGCCTCCGCAAGTCGCTCGGTGCCCGGCGGGCCGATATCCGGCGGCAATTCCTGATCGAGGCGGTGGTGCTTTCGACTCTGGGCGGGCTTCAGGGCGTGGTGGCGGGCTGGGCGCTGGCCTTCGCGGTCTCGAGCTTCACCCCGCTCCCAGCGCGCATCACCCTGTGGTCGGTGGCGGTCGCGCTCGCGCTGGGTGGCGGCGCGGGCATCGTCTTCGGGGTCTTCCCCGCCGCGCGCGCCGCCCGCCTCGACCCGATCACGGCCCTCCGGGCCGAATAGCGCGCGTGCAGCTCCCCCGCCTCGGCATCCGGAACCTGGGCGAAGGCGTAGGCGTCGCGTTCGACTCGCTCCGCACCAACAAACTCCGCTCGGCGCTCACCATCCTCGGGGTAGTCATCGGCGTGACGACCGTGATGGCCATCGCGTCGATGGTTCAGGGCATCCGCACCCAGATCTTCAACGCCATCGAGACCGCCGGCCCGTCGGTGTTCTACGTGGTGCGGTTCTTCTCCCAGACCCCGCTCAACCCCGATCGGCTGCCCTACGAAGTGCGCATCCGGCCCATCTTGAGCGCGCCCGACGCCACCGCACTCGCGCGGGTGCCGGCGGTCGCCTATGCCGGCATGTGGGTGCAGCTGTTCCAGCGGATGGAGTACCAGGGGAACCGCACCCAGGTCATCACCGTCTTCGGCGCGGACGACCACTACATGGACATCCAGGGCGGTACCCTGCTGCGGGGGCGCTTCTTTACCCGTGGCGAGCTCACCGGTGCCGAGGTCATGGTGATCGAGTCCGACGTGGCCGATCGGCTGTTCGGCCGAATCGATCCGCTGGGGCGATACGTCCGGGTGGGCCCGACCGCCCTGCGCGTGATCGGTGTCTATCAGAAGCCCGACAACATCTTCGAACCGCCCGGCCAGGAGATCGGCGGCGTCATTCCGTTCGAGACCGCGCGCCAGAATTACCGCTACGACGAGACCAACAATCTGTTCATCGCCGTGCGGCCCCGGTCAGGCCAAGATCCGGCGTTGACCCGGGACCAGGCCACCGTCGCGCTCCGCCGGGTGCGCAATCTGCGGCCCGCCATGCCCAATACGTTCGATCTGATCACCCAGGATCAGATTCTCGACGTGGTCGGCAAGTTCACCACCTACTTCTTCGTGACGATGGTAGCGCTGTCGAGCGTCGCCCTGCTGGTCGGTGGCATCGGCGTGATGGCGATCATGATGGTCTCCGTGACCGATCGGACCCGCGAGATCGGCCTGCGAAAGGCCCTGGGCGCGACCCGCCGCGAGATCCTGTGGCAGTTCCTGGTCGAGGCCGCCACGCTCACGTTCGTGGGTGGGCTGCTCGGCATCGTCTTCGGGCTGGGCGCGGGGGAGCTGATGAAGGCAGCGCTCAAGCTCCGCTCGGGCGTGCCGCTCTGGAGCGCGGCATTGGCCTGCGCGGTGAGCATCGGGATCGGGCTCGTGTTCGGGCTCTATCCCGCCAATCGCGCGGCCCGGATGGATCCGGTCGAGGCGCTTCGGCACGAATAGCGTCGCTCTAGGGCGGCGGCCGCAGCACAGGATTTCGAGCCCAGAGGGTCGGGACCAATGCCTCTTCCCGGTGGCGGGTGCAACCGTCGAGCGGCTATTCTTGCAGCCGGTTCCCCACACCCAACCCCCGGTTCGGGAGTGAGTATGCCCGTGGACGTCCTGGCCATCGCCGCGCACCGCGACGACGTCGAGCTCACCTGCGCCGGCACCCTGCTGCGCGCCGCGGACGCCGGCCACCGAACCGGCATTCTCGATCTGACGGCCGGCGAGAGCGGCACCCGTGGCAGCGCCGAGCTTCGGGCCCAGGAGGCGGAGCGGGCAGCAGCCATCCTCGGGGTCAGCGAGCGACGGAACGCCGGACTGGGGGACGCCCACCTTCGAAACGACGACGGCAGCCGGCGCACCCTGGTGGAGCATATCCGGCACTTCGCGCCGCGGATCGTCATTCTCCCGTTTCCGGTGGGCCGGCACCCCGATCACCGGGTGGCCAGCGAGCTCGGGCGGGACGCCTGCTTTCTGTCGGGCCTCGCGAAGTATGACGCCGGCGGCGCGCCGCACCGGCCACACAAGATCCTCTATGCGCTCTCCTACCGTGAAGACCCGCTCAAGCCGACCTTCGTGGTGGACATCACCGCCCAGTTCGACCGGAAGATGGCGGCCATCCGTTGCTACGCGAGCCAGTTCGACGGGGCGAAGGCCGCGGGCGAGATCTTCCCCACCGGCCAGGATCTCTACTCGCTGGTCGAGACCCAGAACGCGCACTACGGCTCCCTGATTCGGACCCGCTACGGCGAGCCCTTCTATACCCATGAGACGATGGCGGTGGACGACGTGGTCGGGCTCACCGTGCAAAGCATGTAGTCCCCGGGTATTTTCCCCCTGTGACCAAGCCGCCTGCCTACCTCGATCACGCCGCCACGACCCCGGTGCGCCCGGAGGTCCTGGAAGCCATGCTGCCCTACCTCACGGCGCAGGCCTTCGGCAATCCATCCAGCGCCCACCGCTTCGGACGCGCGGCCCGGGCCGGGCTGGAGCAGGCCCGGCGCGAGGTCGCCGAGGCGCTGGGCGCCGAGCCGAACCAGGTGATCTTCACCTCGGGCGGCACCGAGGCCGACAATCTGGGCATCGTCGGCGCGGCACTCGCGTCCCGGGACCGCGGCGGCGTCATGTGCGCGGCGGTGTCGGCCATCGAGCACAAGGCCATCCTCGCAGCCGCCCACGCCGTCTGTCACCTGGGTGGGAGCGAGGTGCTGTTGCCGGTCGATGGTGACGGCCGGCTCGATCTCGCCGCGCTCGACGCTGCCCTCGCCGACCGCCCGGCGGTCGTCTCGGTCATGTGGGTCAATAACGAGGTCGGGGTGGTGCAGCCGGTGCTCGAGATCGCGGGGCGCTGCGCGGCCGCGGGCGTAGCCTTCCACACCGATGCAGTGCAGGCGTTTGGAAAGGTTCCGGTGAGCCTGGCAGCGGTGCCGTGTACCCTGGTCACCATCTCCGGCCACAAGATCGGGGCGCCGAAGGGTATCGGGGCGCTCATCGTGCGCGACCGGAAGGCGGTCGAGGCGATCATTCACGGCGGCGGCCAGCAGTACGGCATTCGGCCGGGCACCGAGAACGTGGCCGGGGCCGTCGCGCTCGGGCGCGCCGCCAAGCTGGCCGCCGGCGAGCA